>JBAXTR010000069.1:0-9128 GCA_037130095.1 Methanomicrobiales archaeon | reverse complement strand
GGTACTTCACAATCTTTTCCACAATCTGAACAGACTACTTTTGTCATTTCACGGGGGCCGTAATTACTCGATCCACCAAAATTTGATTTATACATGATATTTCTCAAACAGCTCTATTAAAACTGCATACTATACAAGCTCCCCTTGCTTAAGAAGCTCTGTATTGTACAGGACGGGTGCTGCAGCCGAGATATCCCCTATTTTGGGATTAATTTTGAAATACGGCAATATTCTGTTGATTAATTTTTTCGTAGCCCCAGGGAGGACTGGTACAACCCGGTTTCCTGCCGGGATAAAAATGGAATTATTTCTTTATGGCTTCTTTTAACTCGTTGTATTCAGCAAGGCTGATCTCCCCCTTTGCCAGTCTTGTGTTAAGGATAGCAATAGCCGACCCGGTATCGGCATGCATGGCCTTTTTCGGTGTGAAGGTCACTTTCACCCGCTGGAAAAAGCCGGATAGCGAAGAGATCCAGTCGCTCCCCAGATCGTCCCGGAGGGTATGGTCCTGCCACAATGCAAGCAGTGCCGTAACCAGGGATGCAACAATTGCAATAAGTATCACCACTGTTTTTGACTGCAGAATATCAGGAGTGTTTCCGAGCGTGATGATCGCAACCGGTGACAGGACGAGGGCCACAATCCCTGCAATACTGTGAACTTTCAGGGTCCACCGGAACGCCTTCGAAAGCAGGGAACCAATCGCCAGGGCAAATGCCGAGAGGGTTACGTACGACACGAGCAGGAGCACAATTAAGATAAAAACCGGGGCAAGACCGTTCTCTGCAACTACAATGTTTGCGTAAATCGCCTGTAACGTAAAGACGACGAAAAGAAGGCCGATCCCGCATAATACCTGGGTTATTGCGATCCCTGCGCGAACGCGGAAGGTATCGGGAAAGGTAAGTTTCCCAAGCCCGAAATAATCATGGAAAATCAGCAGCCCAAGAGGTATGAACGAGATTAGAAGGAAGATAACCGTAATGACCCCGACCGGAATACTCAGGGCCGATGCCGGAGGAACCGATGAACCCGCTGTAAGCGTGGTGCTTACCGGCGTAGTACCTGTTGCCTTCGGTGTCTGGCCGGAAGTCTGTTGAATTGAAGGTGTTGTTGTTGGTGAGGAGGAGACTGCCGGGCTTCCTGGCAGGATAACATTCGCTTCGCGGGTCACTGCAGACCCGGGATAGACCTCGTTATCTCCGTTATATTCCCCCACCTTGACAAGGGTCTTTTTTCCGGTCGTTGATACCGTGGGCACCTCTCCGGTCAGGTTAACCTGTACCGCAAGGTCTCTCCTTGATGGGTAAGAGAGTACCCATCCACTGATGTCTACACTTTTTCCGGTATCAGTCAGCGGGGGATTCGCGTTACCGTCTAACACCGTTGCATATGACCACCGGGCATTTTCCAGGTCGGTAAACATAACGAGGGAATTGCCACTTGAAAATGTCATTCCCCCCTCGGGTATGAAATTGACCGCAAAGGAGATTTTTACCTGCTGGGGTGGATTTTGCCCGGAAACGAGGTCCCCGGATGGAGTAACTACCATATTTTTTACATTGATTGCTCCTGATACCGACTGGGTAATGAGGATCAGGATTATTAACATACACAGGTGCCATTTGAGCCTAGCCATAGGTCTTCACACTATCCATTCTTTGTATGAGTTGAGAATTTAGTCTTTTCCAGAAGTGACAAAATGTGTAACAATGCGAGGGAGGTGATTCGAACACCTGAACCCCTTCGAGAATGGACCCTAAACCCATCGCCTTTGACCTGGCTCGGCAACCCTCGCTCCATTACATATCAGAGCGGGCCGTATTTATTGTTCTCTTATCGAGCCATTCAATACCGGGCCCGGGCGTTACCGGGCAATAAACCGCTCCCCTGATGGCCAGCTGTTAGCGTCACGTCCAGGTGGTCGCTTGAGAGTCCTTTAAGAGTTAAATTGCAGCCAGGTCAATAATACTCCATCAACGTTTTTCCACACCGGTCTTTCCGCCCACCCTGCAGACTACGTGGTCTCCTTTCAGGATGTGATATCCCGTGATTAATAATACGAGGATTAGTGGACCAAGTACAAATCCGACAAGTCCGAGGGTATAAATACCTCCGACGAACCCAATCCACATGATGACAGGATGTATGCAGGTCCGGCGCCCCATCAGCACCGGACGGATAAAAAGGTCCGGGAATGCACACACAACCGGGTACCCGATAAAAATAAGGAGCAACAGGGCACTCATATCCGATATTGATACCGCATATACCGCAAGAAATGCCATGAGGATTGACGGCCCGAGAATGGGGACAATTTTCAGGAGACCTGCCAGTGTGCTGAAGAAAAGGACATGCTCGAATCCAAGGAAGTAAAAAAACGGTAATGCGAGGAAGAAGGTAATTATCACGATGATTAGCTGGACCACATAGATGGCATACAGGGTATCGACTGCCGTGTGCGTCAGCTGTCCAACCGGCTCTTTTAAGCTTTCCGGGAGCATTGCGAAGGACGAATGATACAGATCCTCACCCTTGTAAAGGAAAATTGAAAAGCTTAGGAAAAATACCAGCAGCTGGAACCCGAGTGCAGGTATCTGCGCGATAACTGAATCAGCCCACTGGTTAATCATCTGGTTACTGTTGCCGATCAGCCCGTCAAGCTGGGTCTGGTTGATATGAAGGGCCGTTGTGATAGGGTTGTTATGTCCGGGGCCTGCCCAGTTGATAATTGTCGATACGAGACTGTTAAGGAACTCCTGGTTCTGGGCAAGTAATCCCACGGCAAACCCAACGACTGCAGCAAAAATTAAAAACATTATTACGGTGACCAGTGCTGCTGATGCCTCTGCACCGATCCTGCCGGTGAACCGCTTGTGGAGTGGTAATGCAATAACGGCAATTGACCCTGCGAATATGAGGGCCACCATAAGCTGCCAGAATATTACTATTGCGATAACCGCGATCGCTGCGACGAGGCAAAGGGTGTAATGGTCTCTCTCCTCCAGAATACCAGGCATCAGGTACTACTCTCTCCGGTATTTTTATTAAACTGTCCTCTATCATTTTCTGGTCCGTTTTGAAACCATGATAGTTAATGGCCTGATGGTCCGGGCTCCTCTCCCGGAAAAACCAATCGTTTCTTAAAACACGCAACTGAATACTTCAGAAGAGGGATCATCACGGAACCACAGGAGTACAGGCTCACAATAATCGCCTTAGGGACAATCGCAATTGTGTTGTTTATCGGGCTGATCGCACTTGCGGCAATGGTCCCTGGTGAGCCGGGACCAGGTGCGGTATCTGAACAATATAAAATGCAAAAAGCACTTTTCGAAGCAGAAGGGTCAGTTGGGCAGGACCTGGCCGCGATGGACACAGCAGTTACTGGTGGTGCAGTGAAGATCGGGCCCCTCGGGTTTAACAGAACTGAAACGAAGGCGGAACTTGTGAAAATGGTGGACTTTCCCTGGGCAATTGACACCATCACCGTTGATGATCAGGGAATTATCAACAATGTAGAGCCGGAATCCTTCAGGTCCGTTATCGGGGAGAACCTGAGCGATCAGAAACACCTCCAGCGGCTGTATTCGCAGAAAGTCCCAGTAATGAGTGACGTTATTCTGTCGGTCGAAGGTGTGCCAGCCGTAGATATTGCGTCGCCGGTGTTTTCACTCGACGGGACATTTATCGGGGCTACTACCCTGCTTTTCAACCCGGTAAAGTTTTTTGAAAAACATACCCCAAAAAAGCCAGATGGTACCCCCTGGCATATCACGGTGATGCAGAAAGACGGTCTGGTTGTATACGAACCTGATACGCAGCAGATTGGGAAAAATGCATTTTCTGATCCGCTTTTCAAGCCTTTCCCGGACCTTATTGCATTCGCAGGGAAGATGTCGCGGGAAAGGGTAGGAAATGGAACTTATACCTTTACTGATGGAAAAGGGATGAATGTTACAAAGGAAGCGATGTGGACAACTGTTGGTATCAGGGGTGCTGAATGGCGCCTGGTAATTATCCGGATCACTGCGCCTGCAAATTCGTAATAAACCTTTTTTTATCACGTTTCAGAAAAATCTCCGGGCATACACAGTGGTATGATTTCTCGCGAACTATTCCTCCCTGCTGGAAATTAGATATCTGCCAGTATTTACCGTTGCAAGGCTTTCGAAAGGCCAGGTTAAAGGAAATACAAAATCGTCCTTCATGGGTTACAGGAATAAAAAGAAGATGAGGAGTGCTGACGTGACGAAGGCCAGCATTATGACGACTACGGCGGATTTCCTGATTACCTCTCCCTCAATTCCGGGCTGGTCGATTACTGCAGCAGCGTTAATAATCTTGGCCGGTGCAATACCCGACGCGATCCCACCTGCCACCATGTGGGCCGCATATACTTTTGTGAAGTCAAGGTTGAGGACCGACGTCGCCTTCTGGAGGATCCCATAGAACATCACATTAGACGATGTCTCGCTCCCGGAAACAAAGGAGCCGAACAACCCGAGCAGCGGGCTTACAATGGGAAATGCAATCCCGAAGACCAGGGCAAGGGTATACCCGATGACGGCATTCATGTTGAGGTCATACGACCCGGAAATGAATGTGAGTGTATTGTTCACAACGGTTTGGCCGGACCAGTCCATCACGTACGCAATTGCAAAAAAGATCGCAGCAGCTAGCGTTGGACTCCATGCACGTTTTAACCAGATTTTTGTAATATTAAGGCCCTCCGTCCGTGACCTGACGAGGAATGGAGCAGCTATCAACGTGCTTACCACCACCCAGAAATATGCCTGGTTCATGAGTTTCAGGTCAACAACCTTGTTGGCAACAACGGTAATTTTCTGGGCATTTCCAAGAATATTATAGAGCCCTGCCTGAATTTGCGGGATGCTGATAACAATTACCAGGATCACGAGAAGTACCCATGGGAGTGCAGCTTTCCAGAGCGGCATCAGCGTCGGGTCCTTGACAATGGTAACATTATCTGCTGTTTTCGTTGGTGCTAGAATTGGTTTGCCACGGACAGCCCGGTGGAGGAACAGCACGGCAATGGTAACCAGCCCGGCGAACACACCAACTAGGCCGATTGCAGATGCGGGAAGGATATTAACGAATACAATGGCGAAAATACCAAGGGAAAGCCCTGCAAGGACCGCGGGAACGATCCCTTTCCGCACACCCTTCATTCCATCCGCTACCCATAACATGCCTATAGAGAGGCCTGTGGAAATAACCGGCAGGAACAATGCGACGTTAGTGCCCATGATAATGGCATTAAAACCAAATAATGCGGCCGGTAGGGTGATGGGGACTGCGAGGAGAGAGAAAGAGGTAAGCGGGTCGTAACCGAGACAAGGCAGGGCCACGGACGCAACGGGTGAGAACCCCAGCGCTATCATGATCGGCGGGAGCATGGTAACGGGCGTTGCCCCGATGGATACAAGGAACGAACCGAAACCCACGTTCAGGATCATGATCTGTTCATACCGTTCCGCTGCAATTGACTTGATGTATCCAGAGATACTCCTGATAGCTCCCGTAATGTCCATCATCGTGACCTGGAGAATGGTAAACAGGACCATCAGGGAAATGCCAAACGACGCAAGGATCCCGCTTGCAGATGCGTACAGGGCAACACCGGGTGATGTATTAAAGAACATGACCGCAACGAACATGGTAAGCAGCCAGCCGATCACGGCCATCAGGGTACCCGATTGTTTCAGAAAAACAATACCCGCAAAAATAATAATGATAGGTAATATCGCAAGAAAAAAAAGAATTATTGAATTCAACAGTATGCCAGTCCTTTTACTAATTTCCTACGCCATTACATAACTATTTTGGAATAGTCCTGGAAATCAGGGGAATATTAACGCCGGAAATCCAAGATGGTGGTCATAATGGGGTATTAGCGCAGATCGGTTACCCGGTGTCCGGGAAAAGGCAGACTTTAACCATAGCTCCCCCATTGCAGGGTTATCAGCCCCTAAAAAATCCTCAAATAACCTTCTGGTATAAGGGTGGGCCGTAATACCCGCAGGGAAATTTAGTGTATCCGGGTACCTACAACCTGTTATTTTTTATTGCTGTGTGCCATGCCTTTCTCGCCCGGAAAAAATTACCCCGTATTGATGGTTTTTCCAGGTACTGCCGTATCAGATGTGATTTACTGTCTTTGTCCGGCATCATAGACTGTCATCCTGAAGGTGGGTTTTCATCTGTCCGATCTCCGCAGGTAACTCATCTGGGGCCTTCCCTGTTTCGACAACACTCTGGTGGCACCGTTCTTCTGTTATTTCGCGACGAAATAAAAACATCCAAATATCCGCCCACTTACTTCTAACCTGAGGGGTGAAATCCGGGATTTATCCGGAGTCTGTTTATGTTTGAGCGGTATAACCTCAACGTTACCGTTGATGAAAAGGCCATTGAAAAGTCTCTGCCCGGGATCAAGGAACACCTCGGGGAACTCCAGCGTGCCTGCCGCGACAACACCATTCCTGTTGTCATCCTTATTGAAGGCTGGAATGCTTCCGGGATCACTTCAGTTTCCGGTGAGATTGTCCAGGCCATTGATCCCCGTGGCTATAACCTCTATTCGATCGGTACACCAACGGACGAAGAAAAGGCGCATAATTTAATCTGGCGCTTTTTTATCAAAACCCCTGCGAAGGGCAGAATTGCAATTTTCGCCCGGAGCTGGTACAGCCGGACCCTGGCAGAACAGCTGAGCGGCCTTAACTGGAATGAAAAGCTGCTGGAATCCACGTCAGCGATACGTAATTTTGAGCGACAGCTCGTTGACGACGGGGCACTGGTCCTCAAGTTTTTCCTCCACATCAGCAAGGAAGAGCAAAGGGTGAGGATGATCGAACGGGAGAGAAATACCCTTACCGGCTGGATGATCACACGGGGGGACTGGGACTTCCATCACCATTATGATCTTTACCTTCCCGTGATCGAGAAAATTATAGAAGAGACCGATACCCCGTATGCACCATGGACAATCGTTGAAGCAACCAACCCGTTGTACGCGGGTTTCAAGGTAATTTCACGGATCACAAAAGCCCTGGAAAGACGGGTTTCCGGAAAAGACCTTCCTGCGAAAAATAATCGTAATGTGTCAGTAAAAAGTAAAAAACGCATTGACCTGGATAATGCCGATCTTACAAAAACCGTCTCAAAACAGGATTATCCCGGGCAACTCATGGAGTACCAGGACCGTGTCAGGGAAGCACAATACCTGTTATACAAACGTAAAGTTCCCCTGATAATCGTATACGAAGGATGGGATGCAGCCGGAAAAGGAGGCAATATCCTCCGCCTTACGGCGAGTATGAATCCAAGAGGATATGAGGTCGTACCGGTCTCGAGGCCGAATGACCTTGAGCTGTCGCACCATTACCTGTGGAGATTCTACTCCCGCTTCCCGAAATCCGGTCATATCACCCTGTTTGACCGGAGCTGGTACGGGCGGGTGCTTGTCGAGCGTGTTGAAGGTTTTTGTTCTGAACCCGATTGGAAACGGGCCTATAATGAGATCAACGAGATGGAACAGAATTTTGTCTCCGATGGCGGCGGGATAATTAAATTCTGGCTGGAAATTGACAAGGACGAGCAGATAGCGAGGTTCCGCCAGCGGGAAACGGACTCGCGGAAGCAGTGGAAAATAACGGACGAGGACTGGAGGAACCGGGAGAAGTGGGGGGAGTACCGGGAGGCCGTCAACGAAATGCTCGTAAAAACTGACACCCCGCTCGCTCCGTGGACCATCGTGGAATCTAACGACAAATTTTATGCACGGTTAAAGACCCTTCAGACAACAATCGAATATGTTGGGACACTCCTCTAGGAGAGGATTTCTGACCAAACAGGAACTCCTGCCCGCCCGGTATTCCGGCGTGTTCCATCTACACAATGGTTAATCAAAGAGCTCCGCTTTGAAGCGGGATTTTCGCTCATGTCCCCCGTATTCCTCATCTCCGGATGGTCTGGGGCTCTCATTTTTTACTGGTATGCCCGCTGGTGAACAGAGGAGGACGAGACCACAGACCTCTTTTTTCTCGGAAAACAACGTGCATGACTCCCCAATACATTCAGACTTATCAAATGGACAGAGTTTTCTTTTCATCGGGTGATCCAACTCCGGGAAACGCAATAGTAATCCATTTCTCTTTCCGGGGTATCAAGTACGTGTTAATACCTGACAACATACAATTCAGGATATAACTAACACGGGGAAACAGAATAGTGGTACTATATTGATCTGCCCTTTTGCCATCGGCGAACGGGAGTTAAAACCTGTCCCCGGCATAACCATAGAAAAAGTCGTGGAGTGATTAAAATGAACCCTGAAAGCGAGACGGTAAAGCAAATCGGGTTTGGGAAGAACAGGATTGAATCCCTGAGTGATTGCATATTCGCCTTCGCGATGACACTCCTGGTTATCGGGATTGAGGTCCCGCAGGACCTCAACGGTTTTACCCCGTTGCTCGTCACTTCAACGCTGCGGGAAATGCTCCCCGATTTTATACATTATATCATTGCGTTCCTTCTGATTGCAGCATTATGGGTTATCCACCACATGCAGTTCCACAAGATACATTATGCAGACCACACCCTCCTCTGGATGACTATTGGGTCACTCCTTTTTGTGGGGCTTATTCCGTTTTCTACAGACCTGGTGGGAGATTTTCCCACAATCCCCCTTTGTGCGTTCATTTTCGAACTGAACCTGCTCATAACCAGTGCCCTCTTCTACCTGCAATGGAGGTATGCTACGGCCAACCGTCATCTTATTGACCCTGCAATCAGTGACAAGGCGATCAGGGCCGGTAAACAACGGGCTGCCGTGATACCCGTTCTTTCTGCTGTGGGAATTGTTCTTGCCGTGGCGGGTATCCCGTGGAGCACCCTCGTGTACCTGTTTGCTCCCCTGATATTCCTTGTAATTCACCTGTATGGCCACAAATTACGGGGGGAGAGCTGGGGATTCTGAAATAGACACCCTGAATATAAAAAAAGGGCTTTGTTGAAACCCTGGGCTCTGTGGAAACGCACATGAACAGGAAGTTCACACCCGGACCATGAAAATGCCCTTTCAAAATCTCTTCATTTTGGGG
>JBAXTR010000068.1:0-9152 GCA_037130095.1 Methanomicrobiales archaeon | reverse complement strand
CGATAGGTACAGGAAGTGACACTTCGGCGTCTTTGAAATAATACTCGATCTCGTTGGTACTTTGCTGTTCTGCCATGGGGACATACTGGTAGGTAATCCTGGCCCGCATGGTATACAGGCCTGCCTTTGCGTCCTGCGGGACCTCAACGACAAACTCAGCAGGGACGACGGCACCTGAAGGAACATCCCCGATAATCTGGGGATTTGATCGTACCTTCACAGGGGCATTACCCGGGAGGAGCATCACGCTCGCAAATTTCGCAGTTGTCGGAAGATACTCAGGCTGGATCGTGTAATAGTTGTATAATTCCATGGTGTCTTTCCCCTTGTTCCCGACAACAAGAGGCAGTTCCATGGTGTTCCCCGGGACCAGTTCGTCGCCTGAATCAAGGGATACAAAGAGCTCAGGTCCACCAGACATGTACCGCTCGCCTGCCAGGCAAGGGTTGACGAAAAGTCCGAGGCCCGTGCACAGGATTAAAAGAATGACAATTTTTCTTTGCAGACCTAAACACCACATATCCAGTCCCTCTCTGATTTTATTTTATAGAGCCATGGTCAGATTAATGTAACTAAAAATACCTGATTTTACCTATTTCATGCTGTAATATTCATCATGCCCAAGGGTGTTCAAGAGCAGGCAGGGCATCCAGTCCGGTTTTCAGATGAAGGAAAACCTTGACCTTTGAGGAGGTGAGAGCCTGGAGAGGAGGATCAGGGAAATGTTTTACCGTGAAAAAGCATTGTGCGAGGAAAAATTATACAGAATATCTTTACCTTTAAATAATATATTAATAAATAAATATTACATTGCAAATAATGAAAGCTACCCCATATACCATTAGGGATGGTAACTTTGCATTTCAAATGAAAAATGACAAACTAAATGTAAACATTTTTTGCAGAGGGTGAACAGAACCCCTGTTTTCTGTGTCCCCCCTCCATCAGTAGGAACCGGGTGATTGGCACTGCAATCCCCCCGGCAAATCTGATCTGATTTATGACCCCGGATTACCCTTCTGATGATCCCGGACCTCCTGCACAACAGAACGGATCGCATCGATCACCACGTCAGGCTGATCGATCTGGATGTTATGGCCACTGTTTTCGGCAACGAGATACCGTCCCTCCGGTGATTCCGCTGCCATCTCCCTCTGGAGAGCCCGGTACACCTCGTTTGCATGGGCATCCTCTGCGGGATCTGCCATAAAACTCATATTCCGGCCTGAGGAGATGACAACGAGGGGGATATCTCCCAGCTGCGTAATGTTCTCGCGGGCGACCTCGTCCCAGACAACAAAAGCCTGCCTCCCATCATCTGCGCAGGAGTACCAGAACCAGGGTTTCGTTGCCCAGAGGGCCCGGTAAGCATGGTACTCCCACGAGGGCAGGCCGGGATCACAGTACCCCTCGACCAGGGAGAGGTTCCGGGCAAATGTCCCACGGGCAGCTTCCTTTCCCAACTCATCTAGTTCGGCTGTCTTCGCGGCGACCGCGGCCTGTGTCTCCCTGGTGAAGTTGCCGCCGGTCCGGGCAGCCTGCCATTCCGAGCCCGGGTCCACCAGGACCATCCCGGCAACATCGTCCGGGTACCGGTGGGCATACGAGCGGACATAAACCCCGCCCAGCGAATGCCCGACCATGACATAGGGCCCGGGAATACCTGCCCGGGAGAGGAGTTCATGAAGCCTGCCGGTCACGTTCCTGGCAGTGAGGGGTCCGGGTGCGGGGTCGCTCCACCCGTGTCCCGGCCGGTCATAGGTACAGACCCGGGTGAATTGTGAGACATTCTGCTGTACCAGCGCCCACGTTAGGGAGCAGTCACCGGACCCGGCCTCCATGATCACGGTCGGGCTGCCGTTCCCCTCGCACCGGATGTGCATCCGTGTCCCGTTGATCTCAAGAAGTTCCCCTGGTGCCGGGTACTGATCCCGGAGGTGCTGCATCGCTTCCTCTGCTGAGAGTGACGGCTGAGGACTGCCCGGAGAAGCCGGTTCACCGGCCGGAGAAGTGCAGCCGGTTGCGAGGAGTGCACATACGCATACTACAAGGAGGATGAGAATGGGAAGTAGTTTCATAAGGCACCTTCTCAGGAAATTGATATATTCAATTCGGGAAATAAGCCATTATTAATGTTGGGAAATGATCTTCTGATTGACCTGGGGCCGGTCTTGGCCGGATAAGACCCGGATAACGATACACGGAAACACCATTACCTGATCAGTTCTGTGAATTGGGTATGCACACACGAATGACGACATCGAATTCAAATGTGAAGTATAACTATCATTTTTATTTATCAGGTCATCTCCAACGTTGGAAAATAAAGCAATGTGACGCAATCTGTTAACCGAGATAAATCTTAGTGAGGAACATTGGTCCTCAATCGCAGAGATCCTGAAAATACCAAAGTCTAATACATACCGATATGAATAGTACTTACTTTATTAACTCCCTAACAACTATCAAAATAATGCATAATTTGCCTCAAAAGTAAAAATTGGCTTATTATAGCATTATTTTTAAACGGCAGATGATGAAAGTTACCCCCACTGATTCGTGATGATGCAGGGGCCTGATGCCGGAATCAGCAAAAAAATTATGAAAAGATCAGGGATAATAGATCAATGGCATTAATTGTGCCATAAACGCCTGATTGGGCTCCCCGCTCAGAATATCGTTTCGTATCGTCTTTTTTCAGACCCCTTACCGCAAACGGAACCGGGTCACATGTATGGGTCTTCGCCCTGATCGGGGTCGGGTGATCGGGCAGGATGGCAATAACCCCGGAAAACTCCTCCATAATTATTCCGAGCATTTCATCGACCCGTTCGATTGCTGTTACTTTCTCCTCTATACTCCCAAGGTGACCCGCTTCATCAGGGGCCTCCACGTGAAGATAGAGGAAATCGAGGTGACTTAGCGCGTCAATTGCGTACCTTGCCTTTGCGTGGTAATCCGTGTCAAGGTACCCGGTAGCCCCTGGAACCGTGACCACCTCCATTCCGGCACACCTGGCAATCCCGTTCAGGAGGTCTACTGCAGAGATCATTCCCCCTGTTTTTCCGTACTTATCACTGAATAATGGCAGGACTGGCCGTTTTCCGCCGCTCCATGGCCAGATCTGTGTCGCCGGGGTCTTCCCCGCAGAGACGCGGGCCTTGTTTACCGGGTGGCCCTGGAAAACCTTGACACTCTCATCGATGCAGTGCCTGAGGATATCACCGTCACCACCTGAAGGGAGATAAGGGCTGATATCCTGCCCGACAATATCATGAGGCGGTGTGGTCTGTGACCCTTTTCCATGGCTGATCACGAGGAGGTTTCTATAGCTGATCCCCTCTTTGAGAAATACATAAGGGACCTTTTCTGCCAGTGCTTCAAGGAGATCGCGGCTTTCCCTTGTTGAGATATGGCCTGCTGAAAAATCTTCCATCTTCCCGTTCACAACGGTAGAAATGTTGCACCGGTATGCAACGTCCTCGTCCCTGAGTGGGATTCCCATGCTCATTGCTTCGAGGGGCCCCCGGCCGGTATAGTATAACCTTGGATCGTAGCCAAGTACGGAAAGGTTGGCGATATCGCTGCCAGGTTCAAAACCTTCGGGTATTGTACGGAGCATGCCGCAAGCCCCTTCCCGTGCGATCCTGTCCATATTCGGGGTTTTAGCATATTCAAGCGGGGTCATACCGCCAAGTTCGGTCAGGGGCTCGTCAGCCATGCCATCCCCAAGGACCAGTAAATACTTCATATCGCCAAATCTCCCGCTTTATTCTCCCTGTTTTTTCAGCATTGCCCGTACGGCAACCTCTACACTTTCAAGAGAGCCGGTATCAGGCTTCCACCCGAGCGCCTTAAGCTTCGTTACCCCGAGCTGCATCCGGGGGACATCGCCAACCCAGCCCCTTTCACCCCCTGTGAACCGGTACTTCACATGGGAAAGGCCCATCTCACGAACGATAATGTCCGCGATGGTCGTAACGTCAACCCAGTCCTCGGAACCGATATTGAAAATATTGAGCACACCATCAGATTTTTCCGCGGCGAACAGCATCGCCCTGACACATGCTTTCACTTCCAGGTAAGATTTGGTCTGCCTGCCATCCCCGAGGATCTCGAGTTCACCGGGATTTTGCTCCAGTTTTTTGATAAAATCTGTAATTACACCGTGGTTACTGCGTTCCCCGATGATATTTGCAAACCGGTATACCCACCCTTTCATTCCAAAACCATGGCAGTATGCGGAGATCAGGGACTCGCTGGCAAGCTTGCTCGCCCCGTACACTGAGACCGGTTCAAGAGGGTTATAGGATTCCGGTGTCGGGATAACCGTGGCATCACCATATACCGTCGAGGTTGAAGTGAATACGATCTCTTCCACCCCGTGTGCACGCATCGCTTCAAGCACACGATAGGTTGCGACGATATTGTTATGGATCTGGCTGTCGGGGGTCAGCGATCCCTGGCGTACATCAGGGTCTGCGGCAAGATGGTACACTCTTTTCATACCGGTTAGTGAATCCTGCCACCCATCCATCAGGAGGTCTGCCCTGACAAGTGTTACCCGTCCTGCGTCGATATGCCCCCCTATATTTCTTCGATCGCCGTTTACCAGCGAATCGATAATAACCACGCGATCGCCCCGGGCAACCAGCGCGTCCACGAGGTGCGAACCGATGAAGCCGGCCCCACCCGTAACGACACACAACATCATAACATAATAGGGAGCCTAATGCCTATAGGATTACTGCTATGTATATCGGGATCGACCATGGAACGACCGCAATGAGGTTTGCAGGTGAAGGCTGCGAGTTCAAGATCTCAAGAAAGGATGCGGTTAATTTTGTGTATCCCGATCTTGAACGCCTCTGCCCCCTGGAAGAGATCGAAGGAGTTGCGCTCTGTTATTCGATGGGGGACAATTTTTCCCACATAACCCCTGTGTCAAAGCTGAAAAACAGGGGGGTAGTGAGCCAGGAGGGGGCGGGTGAACACATTGGTGGGGGGACCCGTGTTTTTGACCAGATCGCGGGCAGTGGCATTCCGGCGGTTGCCATACCCGGTCTCCACCGGGGCTCACCGACCGATATCAGGTTCAAGGCATACTCGCACCAGGCGAGCCCTGAAAAAATTGGAATAGCCTATTATGCTGTTGGTGACCTTGGTCCTGATGTCGTTGTATCGGACGTGAGCTCAAACACGGTGACCCTGCTCATCACGGATGGAAGAATGACCGGGGCGTTTGACGCCTGCATTTTCGCTCCAGGGATGCAGCATGGGGCCCTCGATGTTGATGCGATACGAAGGATTGACAACGGGGAGGCTGGTGCGAATGAGTCCTTCCTTCGTGCAGGTGCAGCATTCACCATGCCTGCTCAGGAACGTGAGAGGACAATCGCAATGTTTTCCGCAATGGAATGTGCAGCACTTCTCCTCCTTAACCCACGCGCGAATGTCGCGCTTGCCGGAACCGTTGCCCCGGTTATCGGGCCTGAAGTGGGCCGCCTCCTGAACAGGGAGGTAACCATGTATGACGAATGGTGCGCGTCCCGAGGACTTGCGAAGATCGCAAAAGACGTCTTTTCCGGCAGCCGATCAATACTCGGTATCGATGTAGATCTGTAGATTTATATTGATTAATCATGTAAGATTATGTGGGATTTTCTTTGAGAGAGCTGCGTATTCATGGCAGGGGTGGACAGGGCTCGGTCACTGCCGCCGAACTGATTGCAGTTGCTGCATTTGAAGGGGGCGTGTATGCCCAGGCGTTCCCCGCATTCGGGGTAGAACGCCGGGGTGCACCGGTCCAGGCATTTGTACGTTTCAATGATCACACGATCAGGCTGCGGAGTCAGGTGTATGAACCGGATTATATCATCGTGCAGGACAGCACCCTGATCAGGGATGTCAATGTATTTTTGGGTGTAAAATCCGGAGGCATAGTCATAGTCAATTCGGGAAAGAAGGTCGATGCCAGTGTACCCGCTGGGGTAAAGCTGATCACCATTGATGCCACATCAATTGCGCTTGAGGTACTCGGCCTCCCAATCACCAATACAACACTGATGGGTGCGTTTGCTGCAGCGACCGGGGAAATAAAGTTTTCAGCCCTGGAAAATGCACTCCGGCACCGGTTCAAGGGTGAACTTGCCGAAAAGAATATCATGACCGCAAAGAAGGCTTACGAGATCGTGAAAGGCGGTGCCTGAAATGGCACTTGGAATAGGCTGCTCTTCCCGCCCCGGGAAGGCACGGAATAATAAAACCGGTTCATGGCGTGTTTTCAAACCGAAATTCGACCACGAAAAATGTACAAAATGCGGGATGTGTAAAACGATCTGCCCCGAGGGCTGCATCGAGGAATCAGAGGACGAGTTTTTCATCCCCAACGAGTCCTACTGCAAGGGTTGCGGGCTTTGTGCAGAGGAATGCCCGTCAGATGCGATCATCATGGAACAGGAGGAGAAGTAGATGCTTGAGATCACAGAAGGTTCACATGCGGTGGCAAAGGCGGTGAAGATGTCCCGTCCCCAGGTGATTGCGGCATACCCGATCACCCCGCAGACCCATATTGTCGAAACACTTGCGGACATGGTTGCAGACTGCGAACTGGACGCGGAGTATATTACGGTCGAGAGCGAGTTCTCTGCACTTTCTGCCTGCCTTGGAGCAAGTGCAGCAGGATCACGGACGTATTCGGCGACTACTTCACAGGGCCTTGCCCTGATGTTCGAGGTCTGTTTCAACGTATCGGGAATGCGGCTCCCGGTAATAATGACCATCGCAAACCGTGCACTTGGCGCACCGCTTTCGATCTGGAACGACCAGCAGGACTCGGTCTCGCTCCGTGATTGTGGCTGGCTCCAGTTCTACGCAGAGGACAACCAGGAGGCGACCGACCTCCACTATATCGCCTATAAAGTAGCCGAAAACCCGGAAGTCCTGTTACCGGCATTTGTCTGCTTTGACGGGTTTATCCTCTCCCATACGTACGAGCCTGTTGATATGCTCTCACAGGAGGATGTTGACCGGTACCTGCCCGCCTACAAACCCGCCCAGAGGCTTGACGCAGATGATCCTATCAGTATGGGAATGTACGCGACACCAGAATATTACCTCGAGTTCAGGTACGAACACGACCAGGCGATGAAGCGTGCAAAGACTGCGATCAGTAAGGCTGGAAAGGAATTCGGGGAGATGTTCGGCAGGGACTATTCGGCACTTGTCGAAGGATACCGTCTCGAAGACGCCGATACCGCAATCATCGCGATGGGTTCTCTTTGCGGAACTATCAAGGATTCAATCGACGAGATGAGATCGGCCGGTAAGAAAGTGGGGCTCTTAAAAATCAGGTGCTTCAGGCCGTTCCCTGCAGACGAGATCAGGAATGCCCTTTCCCATGTGAAAAGGGTCGCGGTTCTCGATAAAAACATCTCCGTCGGTGCGAAAGGAGCCGTGGCAATTGAGGTCAGGGACGCCCTGTATGGAAAGACCGTGCCAGTATTCGGGTATATCCTTGGGCTTGGTGGACGTGATGTCAGGATTTCAGATATCAAAAATATTGTCTCACTCGCTGAGTCAGGGAAAGGGGATCAGTTTTACGGGCTTCGCACGGAGGTGCTCTGATGGCTGAGACCTGTGAACTGTTCGACTGCGGTCACCGGGCGTGTGGCGGTTGTGGTGCTGCACTCGTGTCCAGGTTGATCCTCAAGGCGACCGGAAAGGATGTGATTGTTGTATCAGCTACCGGTTGCATGGAAGTGTTTTCAACACCGTACCCTGAAACAGCGTGGAAAGTCCCGTGGATCCACTCCCTGTTTGAGAATAATTCGGCGGTTGCTTCAGGGATTGAGGCCGCCCTGAAGAAACAGGGAAGAAAGGAAAAAGTGGTCGCTATCGGGGGCGACGGTTCGACATTTGATATCGGGATGCTCTGCCTGAGTGGTGCATTTGAACGTGGCCATGATTTCACCTACATCTGTTACGATAACGAGGCGTACATGAACACCGGTATCCAGCGGTCAGGGGCGACACCGTATGACGCGAGCACGACCACGAGCCCGGCCGGAAAGTGTTCAAAAGGGAATGCCAAACAGAAGAAGGACCTTCCCCAGATCCTTGCCGCCCACGGGGCCCCCTATGTCGCAACAGCCTCGATTGCCTACCCATCCGACGTGGTCAAAAAAATCGAGAAGGCAATTAACACGCCAGGACCATGTTATGTCCAAATCCATGCACCCTGCTGTACCGGGTGGGGCTTTGAAGGCGAAAAGACCCTGGCAATCGGAAAGCTTGCGATCGACACCGGGCTCTGGGTGAACTTCGAGATGGAGAACGGTGTGGTCACCCGGGTAAAGAAAGTTGTCCGCAAACCTGTCGAGACCTACTTAAAGGAACAGAAACGGTTCCGCCACCTTTTCAAACCAAAGGTCAACGTCGAAGAGATCGCAAAAATCCAGGCAATTGCTGATAAAAACGCGCAAAAATACGGCACCGACCTGAAAATGAAAAACAAAGCAGACCCTGTTGTCCCGTAGATTGCGGGGATACAGACTTTTCTTTTTTAGAATAGATTTTGTTAAGGTTTAATCGTAACATTTCTGGTTTTGTTGAAACACATATGAATGTAAGGTTCACACCTGAACATTGAAAATGCCTTTTTAAAAATCTCTTTATATGGGGTTAGTTCAACCATTTTCGTGGGAAACACTGCATATTTTTAAAAAAGAAGGAATGCGTTGACAGGAGGGGGTTTCACCCCCTCCCTGCCTCACCCCAGATAAGATATTCATTGGCAGGGTTCAATTGGGGTATTCAATAAAATTTCGGGGATTTAAAGATCATTCCCTATCCCGACTGGGGTCGCCACAGCGGCGGGGCGGAGCCCCGGGAGCGTGGGTAAATTTGGGGATAACGTAAAAAAGTGTCCGTTTTCATGGATAATAGGTTAAAAAAATTAAAACTATTGATTTACCTTCGGCGGATTTTTCTTCCCTGCTATTTTTAAGGCATATATAAGGCCGATAACCACGAGGAATGCCACGACCGTCCCTCCCACTATTGCGAGTATCCCTCCCTTGGAACCCGTTCCTTCACCAAGGGAATAATCCTGTATCGGGGCAGAATATGTGAATTTCCCCTCTATATTCTCC
>JBAXTR010000067.1:0-9212 GCA_037130095.1 Methanomicrobiales archaeon | reverse complement strand
CTCAGCGGATTTTGTCAAGGCGGGAAGTTCAATCGATGCCACACTCACCTCAGTCAGCACCCATCTCAGTACAACAATGATGGGGGATAAGGACTCCCCGCTAACTCTCAATTATGACATATCTGCCACAGGCAAGACCCTTTCTGACGGGAATACCCTACCGATGTCCGGTTCGGTGACCGCCTACATCAGGGCACAAACTATGGGTGGTCGGGATAGTTCCGGCCGTAGCAGCCAGGACCTCACTTATAGCGACATTACAACAGCCAGCGGCCTGATCAAAAGTTTCCAGAAATCCATCGCCTACAGGGGCGGTAGTAATCTGGTATAAGATCAGGTAAATGGGCAGGGGCTGATAAGGCAATTCCCTTATCCACCCTGTTATTTCACCAGATCGAAGCGAAAAATCCCTATATTCTTTCTTTCCTTTTCGTCTTCCCGTATCTTTTCATGGTGGGAGATTGAGTTTCACACCCGGATACCTGATGCCACCAAATCTTCCGTGGGATGAAAGGGTGCGACGAGTATCGTGCAATAACCAAAACCTGCTCATATTGAAACCGGGATCTGGAATTACCACACGCGAGTTGTATAAAAAAGGATTATTTCTTTGCCCATTTCAGGGGCAGGTAATCAACATTACTGGTTACCAACGTATAAGACGTGTCGCAGATTCCGTTTGTAGCGGGCGTAATCTGGGAGAATCCCTGTCCATTGGGCTGTCCCCAGGAGTTACCACCGGAGCTTGGGAAACCGGTAATGCTCTTCTGGGCAGATAGTGGTAGATTGAACTTGTTTGAGCCAATAGGGGTATAAACGCCAGCGTTCTTATTGTTGTAGAAGTAGTTGTTGACAACAACGTTTGAAACCGTGCCGGTGTCCCACATATAAAGGCCTTCCTGAACATTATTCCTGACGTAATTCCCGGTGACCGTGTTCTCTCCGCTGCGTACAATCCGTATCCCCGAATTACTGTTCATATCAAAGGTATTACCAACTACCATGTTGTTATTTGAGGTGTCTATCAGAAGTACACCATTATAAGAGTTGTTCAGGACGGTATTCCCGGTAATCTCGTTATCTATTGAGTCAGTGGCTACCCTGATCCCCTGTGCATTAAACTTCACGGTGTTCTTGGTTATAATATTTCCACTTGATTCGAAGACCCGTAACCCATCCCCTTTATTTCCGGTGATAGTGTTCCCTGTTACCGTGTTGAAACTGCTTCCTTCCATGTTGATACCTGCGTTAGTATTGTTCAGCAGTTTATTGTTCAGGATATCATTATTACTTGAGTATCGGATTCGCATACCCTCAAATGTGTTTGCGGTTACAGTGTTACCCGTGAGGGTATTAGAATCACTGTTTTCGTAAAGAAGGATACCAACACCACCATTATTGGTCGCCGTGCAGGTTTTAATGGTATTCCTTATGGAATTCTGAGTTACTATCCCGTTCCCCGTGTTACTTGATACGGTCACCTTCTCCAGTTGGGAGGTTTTCACATCTGTCAGGAATACACCATTACCCCAGTCAGTGACGACAACGTTTTTCACTACGACATTAAAAAGTGTCATCCCGACATTATAAATCCTGATACCCACACTGCTCGTTCCGTCAACCCCATCCAGTGTTTTGCCTTTTCCGTCAAGTACAACGTTCGGTACAGCGATGATAATTCCCACAGCAGAGTCAATGATGTTGTTTGCCAGGTAGTAATCTCCCGGTACGGTGATGGTCACCGGCCCGGTGATAGGTGTTGCCGCCGATACCGCCCCGGTCAAGGCAAGACTTGAAAGAACGATCAAAACCGCAATCCATACATATCCCGGGTGATGCCTCCGCCAGGGTTTTTTTTCCGAATCTGTTGAAGATAGCATATATTTCACCTTTCCCAGTGCTTGCACACCCGGCGGTAGAGTCACACAAATACTATTGCAGGCTCCGAATAACCACGGTTATTCCCACCAGATCGGATATGCCGCACGTGTCTTTTCACTTGTCCAATATAAGAATTTTTCGAATTTGTTGAAATCCTCAGTTTCATAAAATGAGGTAATATCGAAGTTAATACTGGAGGGTGTTTCATCCCCCTCCCTGTCCTACCCCAGTTAAGATATTCATTGGGAATGGGTTTTCTGAAAATCATTTGAATAATCAGGGATTTCAGTCCAGTCCATATCCCAATCGGGGCACCACGGCAGTGGTGTGGAGCCCCGAGAGCGGTGATAAATTCAGAATAATCCGGGTCCAGGGGTCTTATTATAGCATTTCGACTGAGCCAATTTTTCGAATTTTTTCTATAATGGACCCGCATGGTCCATGACATTGGATATGGTACCTGACTGGTTCCCGGGCAGGTCAAACCGGTGCTTTTATGGTGAGCTTCGCACTATCTACAACCGGTACCCAATGATTGCAAACCCCGGCCAGATCATTATCTTCGGACTCCCCGTGTATTTTTACCTGGGTATTGTCACCTTTATTGCACTTATTTCGACTGCAGTACTTGGCATGCTGTTTATCAAAGGGAAATATGGCGTTCAGTTTTCCTGGCATCTTAACCTCGCAAGGATTACCATTGTCATTGCAATTATCCATGGGGCCCTGGTTGCCTGGGGATACTTATTCTGACAATCAATAATGTTTAAATGCAGAATCCGGTTCCTTTTTTGGGAATTTGTCAGGACCCGTGAAAACCGGTTGTTGACAAGGGCCACCGAAGACACCCCGCCGTTTTAGTAACCGGATGCATAATAATACCCGTCATCCTTCCTGACCTGGACCGGGACTAAAAAGAGGTTACTGATATTTATATCCGTCAGGACTTCTTCTTTTGGTCCATCCATGCAAAAATGTCCCTCTTTCATCAGGATCACCCTGGTTATTTCAGGGATAATATCGTGCAGGTTATGGGTAACGAGGATTATTCCGGTCCCGGCCCTGGCTATTTTCCGGCACGTGGCACGAAAATTGTGGAGGGCATGCAAATCAAGGCTGTTGGTAGGTTCATCGAGGATCAGTGTTTTCGGGTTGTGCACAAGTGCCCTGCCGATCAGTACACGTCGTGCCTCCCCGGATGACATTTCCGTCATTTTTCTGTCTGCAAGGTGCTGGATCTCCAGGAACCGGAGGATTTCACCGGTTTTCCTCTCCATTCCTGGAGTAACGTGGTGCCGGAACAGCCCGATACTGCTGAAAAAACCGGACATCACCACCTCGCGGGCGGTCATCTCCCTGGAAAATGCGTATGCCAGGTCATTTGAGACGATCCCGAACGTGGACCGCAGCTCAAAGACATCCCATGTATCCCTGCCCCTGACGCGGAACAGTACTCCCTCATCACGTAACAGGGGATAATACTCCCTGTTAATAGTTTTAATAAACGATGATTTCCCGGCACCGTTGGGCCCGAGAATCGCAATATTTTCTCCCTCTTTGAGGGTGATGGAGATGGAATCGAGGATTTTCGAATTCCCGTTCATTACGGTAATATTTTTGAATTCAAGGAGCGGGATGTTATCAGGGTGCAGGATTGCATCTGTCTGGGTCATGGTGATACGAACCGGAAGGGAGATCTTTTAGGATGTGCCAGAGAACCCATATCGTAGAGAACCCGGGAAAAAAGTTGGTAGGAATACCTGATTTATCTTCTTCTTTTATTCTTCTGGTTGGCAGCAATCTTTTCCTTTGCTGTCAATGGCGCTACCTTGTTCCCCACGACCTGGGTTTCTGCTGCTGGTGCTTTTCCATCGCCACTTTCAGGCTTTTTACTCTTGCCTTTCTGACTACCCTGATCTTTCATGAAGACTCATACGGTGCAGGAATATAAAAACATTTTCTGGAAAGTCGAAGTAATACACGTTTTTAAGAATTTCATTTCCAGATTTCCCCGGGATTCATACGATTGCCTGGTTCGTTATCCCACCATGATTACCTGGCAGGCGTTCATAATGTGCCCAGCCTGGCTGTACCAGGGTGACACTATCAAAAAAATGTGATAATACGGTTATTCTACCGGAAAAAATCAGTGTTTCCCGCGTTTCATCTTTGCGGCGCTTTTATCTTTCAATGAATTAATTTTTTGCTTGTCTATCGCGCTTACTGCCTTCACCGGAGCAGCAACAGGAATATCCGTTGCTTTATGTCCTTTTGTCTTTTGCTCGCCCTGCTTTTTCATGGCGGTACTATGATGGCAGGGTGTATATAGGTACCCGCTGTACCATCCCTGATTACCGGGTAATTTTTTCCGGGAACACGATTCGGTACTTCACTCCCTGCTCCCTGATCAACACTATAGACCCGTCGAGTTGTTCAGTCGATAGTAAACTCACCAGTTTAAGTCCAAGGCTTTCCGTATTTTCAAAATCAATACCTTCGGGAATACCAACCCCGTTGTCAGCGTAGGTAAGGGTGAAATCCGGACCTGTCCTGTGAAATCCTATGGTTATTGTCCCGTTACGTCCGTCCGGGAATGCATGCTTAAACGTATTTGAAACCAGTTCGTTCACAATGAGTCCGCAATGAATTGCGGTATCCACATCGAGCAGGACGGAATCAACATCATAAATAGTCTGAATAGTACTTTCGTCTATTGAATACGTGTCAAAAAGAGCATCTACGAGTTTTTTAATGTACATCTGGAATTCTACTTTTGAGATGTCATGCGACCGGTATAATGTCTCGTGGATAAGTGCCATGGTCCGGATGCGGTTCTGGCTGTCCCGGAGCGTATTGATGCTGTTCTTGTCCCTCATATACTGGATCTGGAGTTCAATCAGGGCCGATACCACCTGGAGGTTGTTTTTAACACGGTGATGGATCTCCTGCAGCAGAACGTCCTTCTCCTCGAGGGTGTGGCGGACTTTTCCCTCGGCAATTTTCCTGTCGGTGATGTCCCTGATTGATTCAACGGCACCGATCAGGTCGCCTTTTGTATCGAAGAGCGGAGATGCAATAAACCAGAGGTATGCACCCTTTCCCCCGTAAAGGAGTGGGACATGCGTCTCTGAAATTAATTTCCCTCCTCTTTTTACCACCCCGGGATATTGTTTTTCAGCCTCCTCCTCGTTCTTTGAGACGAAATCAATCAGTACCGGTCGCCTTATCCCGTAAAACGGCAGGGCATATTCGTACCCGCCTTTGCCAGTCATCTGTTCCGCGGGGACACCTGTCATCTCTTCGATTGCCTTGTTCCAGGCAATAACGCATCCCTCCAGGTCTATGGCAAACGTTGCATCAGGCAGGAAATTAATGATATCAGAAAGCCTGTGTTCCGATAACATCATCGCCTCTTCTGCACGGTTCCGGTCCTGTATTTCAGATTCGAGCTGGCGGTTCTTATCCGACAGCATGGTTATCTGGGTCCTGATTTCCCCGAGGTAAAAAAATAGTGCGACCAGGATCGTTACAAATGCCAGCATTCTGATGATGATATCAACAGGACTCCCTTCCAAAAGCCCATAATATCCGGTTAATATAAAAGAAATGGCATACAGAAGAAACCCTGCACTTAAAAAGAATGACAACCTGTTACGGTTCTCGTAATATACCAGCATACTGATGATGGAAATTGTTAACGAAAGAACGACGTTCAGTAAGGTGATTACGTCTGGGGTAACTGTCATGTTCCATCCATTTTACCTACCTCTCTACTCCCATGTCAGCAAGTCACTTGCTTCGCGGTCACTTTTTTCAGCTTTGTGCTTTAACAGGGCAAGTTTTATCGTCGTCTTCAAGGTTGAATCACTGAATGGCTTGACGATATACCCGAAAGGGGATGTTTTCTGGGCCCTCTCAAGCGTATGTTCATCTGAAAACGCCGTGAGGTAGACCACCGGGATATTGTGGATGCCGTAAATTGTTTCGGCCGCTTCAATGCCATCCACCGGTCCTTTCAGGTGGATGTCCATCAGGACAAGGTCTGGTTCGAATTCAATTGTCTTCGAAATGGCATCCTTTGCTGTCGATGCACGTCCTACAACACGGTAACCAAACTGCTTCAGTCTCCCCTCGATGGTAATGGCAATGATCGTATCGTCTTCTACGACGAGAATTTTTTCCTGCCGGGTCACAGACATTATTGTATGCCTTTTACTGTTTCAAATTATTTTAATTTATTTATATTATTAGTTCATAAAAAATCTGAAGCGTTAGGTTGCATCAATTCCAATTATCTTAATCGATAAGGGTATTGATACTCACGGGCCCATGGATGTCATAGTGATACATCGTACGGTGAGAGTTCCTGACTACGGTCCCAGGGACCTCTGGTGGAAACCCTGATCAGTTAACTGGGGCCGCATCTTTTTGGAATATCCGGGTTCCCGGACCTAATGGTCCCTGCAATCGACCCGCTTTATTCCGGGGCTAAAAAAAGTATCTTATGTATTTATGTAGATCAATGGTGAGATATCGCTTATGTCCGCAGAGCAGAGGGCACGGCATAGTGGATTCTCCCTGATCCCTGCAGGGGGACTTATCGGTCTCGGGATAGGGATCATCCTCGGATACCAGTTGACAGGGTTCCTGGCAGGGGTGGGACTTGGATACCTGGCTTTTGTTGCCGGGTCGGGGGCACATGCATGGTACCAGGACCCGTCAGGGGCCCCGGCCCGTTATAACGGGTCTTACCTGGTCCGTGTAGTCATCGGGCTTTACATTATTGCCAGTGGCTTTGTGATTATCTGGGTCCCACGCTCTGAATGGCCTGAGATCCTGGCCGTGTTTTTAGTTCTCGCCGGGGTATGGTTTGTGGTCCATGGATATTACCGGGACCGGTAAGGGAATGCCGGCCTTCTGTAATAGTCGCCCGCATTCATGGTAGTGAATTCTACCTGGTGTTCCATGGGTAGCGGGGGACAATAACTCCAACAGGGATTTTTGGGTTGCCCTAATCGGAGTATAAGCCCAAATTCAGACCGACAGGTTTTTTATATCTTCTCATAATCGTCTAATGAAGAGGTATCCGCAATTGGTGAAGATTTCTGCGAAAATAGACCCCGGACTTGTTGATGAAATTGATACTGACAGGAAAACCAGGGGCCTGAAACTATCCGAATGGGTAGCATTGGCGATTGATGCGTACCTTCATCCACAACCGTTTGATAATGAAACTGCAAAGGAAATCAGCAGGTTAAAAGAAGTCTCCGCAGAAATTTCAGCTGCACGTGATACGGCAGTTGATGAAACCAAAAAACAGAAAATTACCATAAGCAACCTTAAAGAAGAGCGGGACCGCCTGGAATCCGGGTTTGAAAATGAGAAAATCCAATGCGACCAGTTCCGGAAAGAACGCGATGCCCTGAATGCGGAACTGGTCCAGGCCGGGAACAACATGAACCTCCTCCGGAATGAACGCGACCTCCTGGTAGCCGACTTAAACCAAAATAAGAATAACTGCGACCAGCTCCGTAAAGATCGTGATGCCCTGAATGCGGAACTCACCAATTCCCGTAACGCAAGCGATCTTCTCCGGAATGAGCGTGACCTTCTTATTGCAGATATTAACCAGCAGAAAAACCACAGCGAGCAGCTCAGGAAAGAGGGGGATATACTCAGTGCGGAACTCAACCGTTCCCATAACAGCGGTGAACTCCTGCGGAATGAGCGCGACCTCCTGATTGCCGATCTGAACCAGCATAAAAGTATCAGCGACCAGCTCCGCAGGGACCGTGATGCCATGAGTGCAGAGCTGATCCAGGCCAGGAATAACCTCGGGCTGCTCCGGAATGAACGCGACCTCCTGGTAGCCGACTTAAACCAGTACAAGAACGCCAGTGACCAGCACCGGAATGATGTTAGCACTATTAATGCTGAACTTTCCCGGGAAAAATCCGGAATTTCAGCCCTCCAGCGTGAACGGGACCTGCTGGCTGCCGAACTCGAACAACAGAAAAGCATTGTCAGCCAGTTCATATCTGAACGGGATACAGTCCTCCAGGAACTCGTGCAGTTCAGAAATACCCTGTCTGCTCTCCAGCATGAACGTGACCGCCTTATTGCAGATGTCACCGCCCTCCAGAGTACCTGTGACCATCTGAATGGTGCAGGGGACCACGCAGAATATGAGCGCAATAAATTTCTTAACGAACGCCAGGACCTTGAAAAGCAAATCAGGGAGTTAATGGTGGAAGCAGAGCTCAGCAAGGCAAAGAACTTTATTATTGACGAACTGCGAAAGGACAAGGAGTTTTTACAGGGGGAGTACCGGAAAATGAGCGATCGTGGTCCCCTGCAGCTGGCGCCACCCCGGGAGTCCTTCTGGAGCTGGATCTGGGGAGAACGGTAGCAATCCTCCCCTTTTTCTTGATAGTTGATAGATATCCCGTCTCCGGTTAGTCCAGGCAGAGAATTTCCACGGTCAGCCGGCAGGTATTCACTATGATATGTGCAATTGGATTCCCTGGTTACTCCGGCCGGGGTAGAAATCCAGCCTATCTGTTTAAAAAAGTTCATATGACCGCTTATACGGGACCGGTTTTTCATCCCCCTACCTGAACGCCTTCAGGATAATCTCCGGACATGGTTTACAAGAAGGGCTCATGTAACCCGGTCATAGATCCGGTCGCAGCCCCTGATCCAACCGGGGTCGCCCGGACCTTCAACCCGGTATAGTACCTGGCAGTCTGGCAGAGCCATCCGGATGCCCTGATGAAAACGCTCATTACCCATCAGGTGACCTGTGTAATTGTGGAATTATTCATTTTACGACATGGGAAAGCAGAAGCACGTGCAATGGGTACCAATGATGCGGACCGGGCCCTTACTGGGCAGGGACGGGAGGAAATAAAAAAAATCGGCCGCTGGACAATAACTATGGGTTATACCTTTGAGGTAATTGCGACAAGTCCCCTAAAACGGGCCATGGAAACTGCCGAAATCATTGGCCTGACCACCGGACAAGAACATAATATCCAGGCCTGGGACCTCCTTTCCCCCGGGGGTGACCTGGATGCCCTTTCACGGCAGATTGCATCGGCCGGTGGGGACGGTTCAGTCCTTATTGTCGGGCACGAACCGATGCTTTCAACTGTTATGAGCCGGGTAATTTCCGGGAATGCCGCGACATCAGTTATCCTCGCCAAGGGAGCTTTCGCCAGAATAAAAAATGTTACCTTCCAGGACCAGCTTTCCGGTGACCTCCATAGTCTCATAACCCCAAAACAACTCCCTGCAATCCATTGAACCATTTTTTTTCGGTCCGGATCTCC
>JBAXTR010000066.1:0-9216 GCA_037130095.1 Methanomicrobiales archaeon | reverse complement strand
AAAAGCCAGCAGGTTGTCCATGCAGGTGTTACCCAGGCTGCATCAAACATTGTAGCCAAGGGGAACGTATATGGGATTACCGCAGATACAGCTTCAGGTATACAATTAGTCCAGTTTGATCTTGGTCTGGCAGCAGGTGGGTTACCCGTTGATATATCTAAGATACAAATGGTCTACTCTACCGCAAACCTGGCTCCGGAAACATATACTTATGTACCGGCTATGGCTGCAGTAACCAACAAACAGTGGAATGTTACCAAGACTTCTGGTACGTTACCCCTGATGCAGGAAGGGCAGTATTTCACCGTTATCTTGAAGCCGGGTACAGCCTTACAGCCCCGGGAAATATTCAGTCTTGAAATCAAGCCTGAAAATGGTGCGGCACTTGGTATTGAGAGAACTGCTCCAGCAGGTCTAGAAAAGACGACGATTCTGTTCTAATTTAATCTTAACCCCATTTTTCGCAAATTATAAATTTCCTTTTGAATTATTCAGAATGTATTTTCAGTAACTTTTTTTATTGTCACCTGTTATTATCATCCATATAGCAAAGGTATAATAACAAATAACAGTGAAACACTGTACTTAATATGGCAGTAAACCAGGCACAGGTTGATCATATCATTTCTACGGCATCTGCCGACGATCCTGAAGTGAAACTGCTGAAATTACAGGACGAGGTAGAACTTTTAAAGACTTCCATCAAACGCCTTTTAATTGATATCCGAGAACGCATGAACGATATGGAGAACCCGTTCAATGCAGGGATGCAGGGGGGTGCTTCCGGGGGTCAGGATTCAAGCCAATTTGCCAACGCTCTTAAGGGGGCAGCTGGAGCTGTAGAGTCTGCTGCTGGAGCCCTGAAAGCCACACAGCAAATCCATGATGAAGCCCAGGCACACCATGATGCCCAAACACACCCTGTGGTTAAGGAAGAAACCGGGATCCCGCAAGTTGCAAGTTCGCAAGTTATATCTTCGTCTCCCCAGGAGGGGGGTACTATTACAAGGATCCCTCTAGGTTCCGGAACTTCTGATGAAATGATGCTTGCAGCTATCCGGGCACAATTTGCCGGCTTACCCGCTCAGGTGGTTCCTGTCAATAAGGAATCAGATTCTGCCGGGAAAGTCCGTCTTCAGAAGGTTTTCCGGCTCTTTGAATGGACAAGCAAAACTGTTAAAAAGTACGGGCATGACCGTGTTGACCTGATGCTTGAATCCTACCGTGCGATGGGATATATTTCCGATGACTCCGCAAAACTTGTCAGGGATATCACCCGCCTGATGCCGACTACGCTCGGCGAAATACATGAAATAAGCGCAGATGAATTTGTTTCTGAATTGTACGAATTGAATCATATCCTGAATCCATCAGATGCAACCTTGGACCGTGATATGATAGAGGTTCTCATGGAAAAACGTGGTAGTCCTGCAAAGAACCAGGGGGTTTCACGGGAAAACCATTCACAGGAAGAACCGCAGGACGCAGATTACATTCGTTCCAAAGACAGGATCTGATGAATGTCGAGTGAGACAATCGTCACAGCCCTCTTTTTGATCGCTGCTGTGGTGGCCGCAGGTGTTTTGATTAATGCTATTTTCCCGGTCATATCCCGGACAACGGAGACCTTTGGTTCCGTATCGCATACGGCAGATACCCAGATCCGTACGGATATTAAAATTGTCAACGAATTTGCTAATAGTTCTGAATCCCAAATCTGGCTGAAAAACATCGGTACTGCAAGGATACCGAAGAATGATCTGGATGATTCTGATATTTTCTTTGGGAATTCAGGAAATTTTGGGGTGGTATCTGGAGCTGCTCTTTATCCGTTAGGCTCTAATCCCGGATGGTGGAATCCGGGTGAGACACTCCTTGTTGTTATTAAACAAAACCAAGTTCCCCCTTCGAGATGGCCTTCATCCGGTAACATGACATATTTCGCTATTGTATTACCGAATGGAGTAAAAAGATCAATAGAATTTGTTGCGGATTAATGAAGGAGGAAGGATTTTCAGATGGCATTTGCATCTATCATCAGCTCTGCAATTGGTATCATACTATTGATAATTACTGCATATGTCCTAGTTGCCGGGGTCCTTACCGCAACACAGGTAGCAATGAATGCACAATCTGATATGACGGCAGTTCATATGCAAATGCTTGGAACTGATCCCATGATCAAATCCACATTTGTGGAGAATAGTTCACCTAATATAATCTACTTGAACCTGATAAATTCCGGGAGTGAACCGATCGATCTTTCCCACATCAGTGTCTTCCTCGAAATGCAGGGCTTAGCACCCGAACTGATTTCAAAGAATTCAGTTACGCACCCATGGTCAATCAACCCCGATATTACACAGTGGCGCCCGACTGAAGAACTGAATATGTCCGTGAAATTGTCTGAGATCTATGATAACTCGAACTACCCTGTAATAATACAGTTGACAACCGGAAACGGGAAATCAGTTATCACCAAAGTGACCGCTCCGACCCCATAAAATTTTTTTTTTAGAAAAAAGATTCAAAATGCGGCAGATTATTCCTTATCTGGTCAACCTTGCAATTGACTATTTCAAAGGGCTTTGTATCTTCACCAATTGCTTATATATTCGTCCCGTTCAATAGCATTTTGTACCCTAAAATATTACGTTCCCATCACCCTATCTGGAATCCGGGATGTATTCGTACAAGGCAGAGAATTAAATAGTGTTGAATCGATTATACACTTACGATAGTATTAGAGAAGGTGGCAAATGGGATTTGACGGAATCGGAGGTATTCTTGGTGGTGAAGACAGGAAAATCCTCTCAACCGGAAGTAAAGAAATCGATAAGAAAATAGCTGATGGTCTTCCATTAGGTTCCCTTACCCTTATCGAAGGTGAGAATGATACTGGTAAAAGTGTCCTGACTGAGCAGATAATCTGGGGTGCAATGAGGCAGGGACTTTGTGTTGATCTTTACTCCACAGAAATGACGGCAAAAAGTTTTCTTTCCCAGATGGAGTCAATGAGTCTCGATGTGTCAGACTATTTTGCGTGGGGTTATGTCAAACTTTTCCCGTTGCATATGGTCGGGTTCAAGTGGTCCAAGACTGAAATGGACGGGATCCTTGAACACATCATCGACCACATTAAAGGGAGCAAAGCCCAGGTCATAATCATTGATTCACTTACCATGTTTACTGAATACACCACCCAGGAAACGATTCTCACATTTCTGACGAACTGTAAAAACCTGGTTGACCACGGAAAGACAATTCTAATAACCCTCCATACGTACGCATTCCAGGAGGATACCCTGATCCGTATCCGTTCCATCTGCGATGCACATCTTTACATGAAGAAATCCCTGATTGGAGATAAATACGTCATGGTCATGGAAGTTGTGAAAGTGCGGGGTGCACGGAAAACAACCGGTAACCTCGTCAGTTTCGAAGTACACCCCGGCTATGGTATGAAAATAATACCGATCTCGATGGCAAAGGTCTGAAATGAGTCAGGGCGAAATTTCAGTCGCAACGAGCCTCTCCCTGCCCTTTAAGCGGGCAGAAAATACTGAAGATAACGATTGTGCGAATAATATCGAGTCCTGTGCCCTTTACAGGATGCTGCCGACAAATGCTAAGGAGTACGTTCAGCACAGTCCGCACCTGCTGGAATACCTGCATATCTTCCCTGTTGATGAATATGGAATTCCCTTGTTCTTCTCGGAATTAAAACGAGATTTAAGGTCGATGACGGAACCTAACCTCATCTATCCCGCCGATGCAGATACCTTTGTCCACATTTTTTTTGATCCAAACGATGTCAGGAATTACTATATTCCGATTGAGCCATCATTTCTCCACAGCGTAAAAGACCTTGTTCCTGCTGTTGAGTACAAGTTAATCGATCTCCTTGATGCACTGGAAGATGACCCGGTCACTGATGAGGAACGGAGTATTGTTCTCCGCAGGCTTTTGAAACAGGTAGTCCAGATAAAAATGCCTGGCGAAATCATTCCTCAAAAAGTCAACCAGGATACTGTAAACAAAGGATTCGGGGATAAAATTAAGGGATTCCTGAATAAGGACCTCACTGCGAAGGATAGTTCAGGAAGGGCCCATGCATTTGCTCATGTTGCCCGAAGTGCCGATGGCCGGGTCATTATGACGCCCCAGGAATATTCAGCACTCGAATACATGATGGTCCGGGATAAAGTCGATATAGGCCTTTTAAAGCCGTTTCTCAGCGATCGGTATATTGAAGATATCACCTGTGACGGTATCGGCCCGATATTCGTTGAGCACAAGATATTCAAAGGGCTTAAGTCTGTGGTAGGCTGGGATAAAGAAAAAGAGCTTGATAATTACGTGATTAAGCTTGCAGAACGGACAAGGAGGCCCATTACCTACCGGAACCCGATTGTCGACGCAACACTGCCTGATGGCTCCCGTATCAACATTGTCTATAGCACTGATATCAGCCGGAAAGGTTCGAACTTCACCATCCGTAAAGCGATGGACGACCCGATTAGTATCCTGAAACTGATTGAATTCAAGACATGCGATTATATGTGTGCCGCATATCTCTGGATTTGCATCGAGAACGGGATGTCCCTGTTCATGAGTGGGGAAACTGCGAGTGGTAAGACAACCACCCTCAATGCAATGACGACGTTCATTCCCCCGGAGAACAAGATTGTCACTATCGAGGACACCCCCGAACTTCAGATACCTCACCTGAACTGGACACGGGAAGTCTCGAAAGGCAAGGGAAAAGGTGAAGGAGAAGGAGGAGATGTGACCATGTTCGACCTCCTGCGGGCCGCCCTCCGTCAGCGTCCGAACCAGATCCTTGTCGGTGAGATCCGTGGTGTTGAAGGTTCTGTTGCATTTGGTGCAATGCAGACAGGTCACCCGGTCCTTTCAACATTCCACGCGGCCTCCGTAGAAAAGCTTGTCCAGCGTCTTTGTGGTGATCCGATCCTCATCCCGAAGACCTATGTTGATAACCTGAACCTTGTCGTTATCCAGAGTGCCGTGCGTCGCCCGACTGGTGAAATGGTCCGAAGGATCCTATCTATCAATGAACTGGTAGGTTTTAACCCGGAAACCGGGGGTTTCTCTTTTGTTGAGATGTTTAGCTGGAACCCGGTTACTGACGCCCATGATTTTCCCGGGAGGGGAAGCAGTTTTCTTCTTGAAAACAAGATAGCCACAATGCTCGGTATCCCTGATCATAAGAAAGCCGGTATGTATCTTGAAGTCGAAAAAAGGGCGCGTATTCTAGAAAGACTGCATAAAGCAGGGTATACCGGGTTCTACGACCTGTACCACATGATGACTAAAATCAAGAAACAAGGTCTCCTTACTATTGATATCGCCGATTAGTGGGTTTGACGCATATTATGGATGTTAAAAGCCTGCCCGCCGGGACTCCCGTGCTTCCGGTCAAAGAAGGTCGCCAGATACCCTTCAAGGGTTTAATAAAATCCGTTAGTGAGAAGGCGGACTCTCTCCTTGAGGCAAAGCGAATGGCAGCTGATATGCTGTTCATGATCACCTACATGGCCTCGATAACGACCGCACGTGCGACAAGGCCAGAGATCTTTGCTTATACCGCTCTAAGGAAAGAGTATGCTACAGCAAAATATATCGGGAAAGTTGAATTTTTTGTTAAGCGCTGGAATTACAGTTACGTAGAAGGTCTTACTGCGGTCGCAGAACGGACAAAAAACCAGTTACTCCAGAGTATGCTGAACCGTTATTCCAACTCAATTGAATCCGGTGTGCCGGATGAGGACTTCCTCACGCGTGAACTTGCCACTGTCAGGAGTGTGTACCGGAACAACTACGAACAGGGCCTCGAGATGCTAAAAAAATGGGGTGATGCGTACATCGCGATGCTGTTCTCAGGTGCCCTTGTCGGGATTATTATCATGGTGTCGGTTGCTATTTTCTCTCCTGATAATGTCCAGTCAACCCTGATGATGTCCTACATGATCGTATCAGCCGTTTCAATATTTGGGATTGTAACGATGTACTCTTCAGTCCCGTCAGATGAGAAGATCCATGACCTTCCAACAGGTTCAAAGGAACAGATGATAATAAAACGACTCGAACGGAGAATTATTCCTGTTGTCATTATTGTCACGATAGTTTTTTTTGCTATCAGTGCATTCGGGCTCATCAAGGATGTATATGGGCTTGTTATGCTATTAATCGGGCTTATGCTCCTGCCCCTCGGTATTATCGGATATCTTGATGATAGTAATATCATCCAGCGTGATGCGGACTTTACTTCATTTATCAGAAGTATGGGCGCGGTAATGGGTGGTAAAGGGACCACAATGGGTCACGCACTTGCTGAAATAGACCGGAAATCTATGGTTGTACTCGAACCCCTAATTAACAGTGTATATTCCAAATTAAACCTCGGGCTTGACGAGGACCTGAGCTGGGAGAAATTTATCGGGGAGAGCGGGAGCAACCTGATCTATAAGTACCTGAATATTTTCAGAGACTCCTGTGAGCTTGGCGGGGCTCCGGACAAGATAGGTGAGATTGCTGGCTCTTCAATGCTCGAGCAGGTCCTTCTCAGGGAAAAGAGGAATTCAGTTTCAATGGGTTTTGTCGTCCTCATTATACCGATGCATACCATGATGATTGCCATTTTCCTGTTTCTTTTCCATATTCTCCTGACGATGTCCAAGGCAATTGCTAGTGTTATGGCTAACCTTGATACTATGGGTGAAGGTGCCCAGGCTGGTGCGAGCCTCGGTGGGTCAATGGCCAGCGGTATGAATATGTTTGTTTCTTTTCCCGAAGGAGAAATGACGGTATATATCATGATCATGATCACGATAATTACTGTTGCAAATATTTTTGCCGGAAAAATTGTAATGGGGGGCGGGAGATATATTTTTTACTTCTTTGCGAGCATTTTATCGATTATGACGGGAATTGTATATATTGTTTCACCGTATATTGTTGCAATGTTCTTTAACATCCCGGTATATACGGGGGTATAGGAAATGAAGGATTCAGTACGCCGGATATTGTTATTTGCTGTCATTCTCATAGCGGGGTTGGTACTGGTCCTGATCGATTTACCCGCGATTTTTTTGTTACTGTTAGTTATTGTAATTGCACTCCTGGTTCTTTTGATAAATGGGTCGATTAAACTACCTAAGATATCGATGCCAAAAATTTCCCTTTCATCAGGAAAAGAAGCGAAAAAGAAAGAGGATAAACAAAAACTACCGATTACTAAAAAGCCTGTCAAAGAGAAAAGCGTTAAGAAACAGGAATCCGGGACAAAGTCAGGATCGGGTAAAAAACCATTGAAGATGACGGGGAGTTTCTTCACAATCAGGGATGCATTTTCATTCATGGGTAAAGCTTTCTCCGTTATTGCCGGGGATATCGGCAAGGCAAGAAGACCGGAAGCAGCTAAAAAGAGAGAGAAACAGAAACTTGACCAGATGCTGGACCAGTCAGTACAGGGAAGGGTACCTGATATCCGGTCACTTGAAGACGCAAACCCTGAAATTATTCCCGCTGGGAAACAGAACATTGCAGATCCCTTCTCAACCCTCGTGAAAGAGCAGATGAACACGAAGTTACTCGACTCGGTCCAGCCCGATGATGAATTGGGAGACCTTTCAGCCTTAAATGACCTTGACCTTGGTAGTGATATGTCCGGGGTATTTGGGGATGACATATCAAATCTTGATGTGTCCCTCGATAATGATGACGGGATAACCATTGATGACGATTCTGAAACTGATGAAGTGGCTTCAATCCTTGCGGCGAATATTGGTGACCTGGAACCGGAAGGAGAAGGAGAAACGGATATGCTGTCAAACGAGATGGCACTCGGTGGTCTTGAAGACCTCGATATTAATAATATTGACCTTGACCAGGAACTTGGGGATCCCGATGAACCAGATGGAAAAGAATCCAGGGCCGCACCTGCACAAGTGGTAACTCCGCCTGTTTCTGCTTCAAAAGGCTTATCTTCATCTTCCACATCATCCTCTCCTCCAATGAGTGAATCATTTTTTTCATCAGCACCATCGAGCAAGATGGAAGCTCCAGAAAAGCCAAAGGACATGGGAGACTCGATGCTGGCATTTTCTTCTGGGAAAGGAATGGATGACGACCTTATGGCGTCTCTTAAATCTGATGCATCGAGCGTTAAAAAAGATAGTAATGCACCCCTTCTCCGGGACTTAAAAGATGTGAAAGTCCCGGCAGCAGATCTCGAGAGAGAACTGCAAGGGATATTAACTATGACGAAAGTAAAGAAATAAGTGGCGAGACCAAACCGGGCATAGTGTTGAAATGGCTGAAATACCTGTAAAAATAGAAAAAGATGGGAAATGGGTTGTATCGAAGGTTGATATAACCCAGGACCATCTTTCAATCAGGGAGCCTGTAAACGCAGATATTGCATTTAAATCCATCATCAACCTGGAAGAGAAAAAAAGCGTTCTTCTCATCATGGTGAAAGGGACCCCTGAAAAACTTTATCGGATCGCTACTGTCCCAAAGGCATTGCAGGTCTTAAAACGCATGATTATCATGTCCTGCAGTGCATACCGCCTGAGTGCGTATTTTATGTCCCCTGCTGTCCGTGGTGGGGTCATGGTTACTGATGCACAATGGGAAAAAGGTGCTGTGGCGGTACTTAAAACCGGAATCTGGTTTGTTAGCCAGAACAAACAGGTTTGTGTCCCAATCGCTGAGGTCGCAGGAATTGAAATGACCCAGCGGGACGTCCAGAAAAAACAGGTGGATGTTATAAAAATCGATCATCTTGAAAGCGGGGAAGTTGTAACGAGTTTCGTCCTGTGTCCTCTCTCAACATTACAGATCCTCCTTAATTTTTTGAAAGATGCCACAAAAGAAATGGATATGAAGGGCGATGAGCTCGACCCTCTTGCTGCACAGGTAGGGATGCTCGTCTATAGCGGAATGGACTCTCATGCGATTGAAAATATGCTGAATATACCCCATACAGAACTTGATCAGATATTCGATAAATTATTAAAACTCGGACTTGTCGAAATAATGTTTACCCGGCGGGAAGTCCAGCTCACACCAAAGGGAGTCCGATTTATTTCGGATGCTGTAAAACCTCCCACTCCCTAACCGTTTGCAGGCAAGAGCAGCATTAAGTACATATAAGTGCCGGACAAAGAGCTGATGTGATTACACATGGGG
>JBAXTR010000065.1:0-9232 GCA_037130095.1 Methanomicrobiales archaeon | reverse complement strand
CCCTTACCTACAAAATTATTAGTAATATATCGAAGGAAGTACACTGCACCCCATATATGCGATTTATCAATGAGCAAATCAAATTATACTGATCCCTATAATAATCAGCCAACAGGGCATACGTGATTATAATGTGTGGAATAATTGGTGTAATTGACCGGAAACGGGAGTTAATGGATGGCTCCTCAATAAAAAGAGCCTTATCAAGAATGGACGAAAGGGGTAGCGGAGAGGGTGCGGGTTACGTTGCTTACGGCGTGTTCCCTGAGTTTAAGAATTATTACGCGATTCACGTTTTTTTTGACAATATTCATGAATCAAAAAATTTGGTCGACACCTTGCTTTCCGAATGGGGTACTGTTGTCCACGATGAAGAGATTCCAACAAGTGACCATGCAAAGATCAGGAAAATCCACACTCCTTGGAGATATTTCTTCAAACCCGATGCGACACTGATGCCCCGCAGTACCGCACCGGAAGAAGATATCGTGACACATATTGTTATGAAAGTAAATACCACGATGCCCGGGGTCCTGGTTTTTTCGTCCGGAAAGAATATCGGCGTATTCAAGGCTTCCGGCTGGCCTGAAGATGTCGCAGATTTCTATAAAATTCATGAATATAAAGGTTATATATGGCTGGGCCACAACCGCTACCCTACGAATACACCCGGTTGGTGGGGTGGCGCCCACCCATTCAATCTCCTAAACTGGAGCGTGGTTCATAATGGAGAAATTACCTCATACGGCACAAACCGGCGTTATATTGAAAGCTACGGGTACCGCTGCACGATGTTTACTGATACCGAAGTAGTTGCCTACCTTGTTGATCTTCTTGTACGCAGGCATGGTCTTTCAGCCGAGATGGCGGTGAATGCCCTTGCCCCCTCGTTCTGGGATGAAATCGATCGTATGCCTGAAAAGGACCGTCTGCTACACACCGCAATAAGACTGACATATGGTCCCGCGCTCATGAACGGACCGTTTGCAATTGTTGTGGCGAATGAAAATTCAATCGTCGGGTTCACTGACCGGATAAAACTCCGCCCGCTGGTTTCCGGGGAATATGAAAACCGGCTCTACATATCGAGCGAGGAAGCTGCAATCAGGACGATGGAGCCGGATGTTGAACGTATTACGATGCCCCGTGCCGGGTCACCTGTTATCGGGAGGCTGATTGCATGAGTATCGGTACAGTACCGATGAAATTCCGGGTAAGCATCGACAGCGAACAATGTATGGCGTGTGCACGTTGCGTAGAAAATTGTTCATACGGAGTATTTCGCATGGAAGACGGCGTTGTCCGGGTCAATCCACGACATTGTGTGGCCTGCCACAGGTGTCTTGCAATGTGCCCGCGAGACGCGATTTCCATTGAAGAGAGGCCGGTTGACTACAGGAGCCATCCACTCTGGACGACAGAAGTGAAGGAAGCGATATTTAACCAGGCACGTACCGGGAAAATTATAGTTGCGGGAATGGGCAACGCACTCCCCTACCCGGTCATATTCGATCGCCTGGTCCTTGATGCCTGCCAGGTGACAAACCCTAGTATTGACCCCCTCCGTGAACCGATGGAGTTACGGACATACCTGGGGAAAAAGCCTTCACATCTTGATCTCTTGACCAAACCAAACGGGGATGTAGAGCTCGTTTCGACCCTTGTCCCGAATCTCAAGTTAGATACCCCGATAATGATCGGTCACATGAGCTATGGTGCAATAAGCCTTAATGCACAGACCAGCCTTGCAAAAGCTGTAAATGAAATAGGGACTTTTATGGGGACCGGGGAAGGAGGGCTCCATGAGAGCCTCTACCCATACCAGAGTCACATGATCGTGCAGGTAGCGTCAGGACGTTTCGGTGTTGACATCAATTACCTCGAACGTGGCGCGGCAATTGAAATTAAGATAGGTCAGGGAGCAAAACCCGGGATTGGAGGTCACCTGCCCGGAGAAAAAGTCAATAAAGAAGTTTCTGTTACCCGTATGATCCCGGAGGGAAGCGATGCAATCAGCCCGGCACCCCACCATGATATTTACAGTATTGAAGATCTCAAGCAGCTTGTCAGGAGCCTTAAAGAAGCAACAGAATGGAAGAAACCGGTCTTTGTCAAGATTGCAGCGGTTCATAACTCAGCCGCGATTGCAGCTGGTATTGCCCGGTCATCAGCAGATGCTATTGTTATTGATGGGTTCAGAGGAGGTACGGGTGCAGCTCCCCGGGTATTCCGGGACCATGTAGGGATACCCGTCGAAGCGGCGATAGCGAGTGTCGATTCGAAACTACGGCAGCAGGGTATCAGGAACGAAGTATCAGTGATAGCGAGCGGGGGGATCAGGGAAAGTGCAGATGTTGCAAAAATAATTGCACTTGGTGCTGATGCGGTGTATATCGGTACTGCAGCGCTGATTGCCCTGGGGTGCCGTGTCTGCGGGACGTGTAACCGGGGTGTTTGTGCGTGGGGGATAGCTACACAGCGTGCTGATCTCGTGAGCAGGCTGGACCCAGAGATCGGTTCAAAACAGGTAGTCAACCTCATACATGGCTGGACCGATGAACTGGCCGAACTGATGGGGGCTGCGGGAATTAACAGTATCGAGAGTCTCAGGGGTAACCGGGACCGCCTGAGAAGTTACATGCTCGATGAGGCACTCATGACCGTTCTTGATGTCAAGTCGGTGGGAGCGTGAGTTTAGTGAACAGAATTGAGATCGATGCCAAAGACCTTCATTATACGCCATTAAACCAGCAGATCCGGAAGGCAGTCAATGAAGGTGCAAAGGAGATCACGGTAAGAAATCTTATGGGGCAGCGATTCATCGCCGATGGGTTGAAAGGTAACGTATCGCTGATACTTCATGGTGTGGCCGGCGGAGACCTTGGGATGTTCATGAGCGGACCGGATATTACCTTGTACGGTAATGCAGACCATGCACCCGGTAACACAATGGATGCAGGCTCTATCACTATCCATGGGAGTGCAGGCGATGCAGCTGCCCATAGTATGCGGGGAGGAAAAGTATTTGTCCGTGATACGATCGGTTACAGGGGGGGTATCCATATGAAACAATACCTGGATAAGCGGCCGGTACTTGTGCTTGGTGGTTCGGCCAGTTCATTCCTGGGTGAATACATGGCAGGGGGCCTGATACTGGTTCTCCGGCAATTCCAGGATACCATGAATGACGAGCGGGGTATTGGAAGTGGCATTCATGGGGGAGAGATTATTATCCGCGGGGAGATCAGCGACGATTGCCTAGGGGTTGGTACAAAGAAAAATCCCTGCAGCAGCGAGGAAATTACCAGGATTACTCCCCTAATCCTCGAGTTTACAGAAAAATTTGGAATAGATCCCGCCCCATTCCTGAAATCGGAGTACACACGGATATCCCCGGCAAGTGCCCGGCCATTTGCGAATAAGTATACATGGGAGTAGTGGTGGCGATGGAACAGAAAACATACCAGGACCTGAAAAAAGAAGTATGGGAAACCGGACGCTGTTCTGGATGCGGTGGCTGCGTAGCAATATGCCCTGCAGATTCAGTTACGTTCAGGGAAAGCGGTGATACGTCAATACCGGTACAGTCCGGATATTGCAAACAGGTCAATGACGGGGTGCCCTGTGGTGCATGTTATGCAGTCTGCCCCAGGACAAGTCCCCAGACCACGGAAACTCTTGGGAATTATATTAACCTCGTGGCAGCGAAAGCGACCAGGGATATCCCAAGACGGCAAAGTGGTGGTGCGGTGACCGGGATACTCGCACATGCACTTGATACTGGGATGATCGATGCTGTTGTAACAATTGGTGAAGACCGGTTTACACTTAGGCCTGTATCCGTTGTTATTACATCGAGTGAGCAACTGTTACATGAGGCAGGGAGCCGGTATAGCTGGTGGGTCCCTTTTCTTGCCGCACTTAAAACAGCGGTAATAAACCGGAAGTATAGCAAGATAGCAATTGTCGGGGTGCCTTGTGCGATTCAGGCTATATCAAGGATAAGGTCCTCTGATAATGACCTTTTAAAACCATATGCCAGATCAATCCGCCTTGTCATCGGGTTATTTTGTACTGAAAGTTTTGACTACGAGGCGCTTATCGAGAGAAAGCTCAAATCAGAGCATAATATTGCCACGTGGGAGATAAAAAAGCTCGATGTCAGAGGGAAACTTGAAGTGACTATGAAAGATGGGAGCACATTTTCTTTTCCTATGAAAGAACTTGAGGAGGTAGTCCGGATTGGTTGCCACCATTGCACTGATACCACAGCCCTCGTTTCCGATATTTCTGCGGGTTCCGTTGGCAGTCCCCAAGGGTATACCACTCTGGTAGTAAGAAATCCTGTTGGGAAATCATTCCTGGAAAGTGCAGTACTGTCCGGGGATCTGGTGACATCCGGAGAGGTTGATATTGCTGCAATCGAGAAGCTCGCATCATCAAAGATTCGAAAAAATTTGATTAATTAATTTTTCCCGGTATGAAAAGAGTAATTTTTCATTTTCACTGAATATTAGTATTTTATCTGGGAATATTTTAACCTGGAAGTTCTGTCAATTCCATCGGTTATAATATGATTATATCATCAACCACTATTACACAGAAACAGAAATATCCGAGGTGCCCAGATGAAGGCCAAGGTCAGATATTAACAAAATAATCAGAGGTAAACTATGAAAATTCGTGCAATACTATCGGTATTTATAATTCTTATCCTGGTTGCAGGATATTCTTGTGTCTTCATAACAAGTGCATCAACAATTCCTGTAATGGTAAAGTCTGAGAACTCGTGTATTGCGCCTTTTAGTTCTGCTTATTATACATGGCTCAATACCAGGTCCGGCACATCCTGCGAAATTCAGGAAGGGCATGGGCTTGGATTGATCCCTGCACCGGTTGACCTGTCCGGGACAACAGATTCGGAAACCTGGAAAAACAGTGCAGGCAGCCCTCCAGTTGTTAGTTACACGATACAAAAAAGTGTAGGGAATGCACAGACCACGGGGTCTATTGTTACCGTTGCCGCGGATCCTGACGGATATGATCTCCGTACATTGGGGAAATTAACCCCTATTAAAAACCAGGGGCAGGATGGGAATTGCTGGGCATTTGCATCCATAGCATCGCTTGAATCGTCATTGTTGCCAGGTGAAAGCTATGATTTCTCAGAGAATAATGAAAAAAATCTTCACGGTTTTAATGTACCCATAAACCTCGGTGGTAATGATTTCATGGCGACAGCATACCTGACCCGGTGGTCAGGTCCGGTATCCGAAGCAGCTGACCCATACTCATATGGGAACACAGAATCCCCCTCAGGTATCCCTGTTGAGAAACATGTTCAGGAAGTATTTTTCATTCCTACCCGCAGGCAACCTCTTGATAATGATCTGATTAAGTCTGCAGTAAGACAATATGGCGCAATATATTCCACGTTGCGGTACGAATCATCTTCCTACACGCCAAGTACTGCAGCATACTATTATTCCGGGTCTGGCGGATTTAATCATGCAATTGACATTGTAGGGTGGGATGATAGCTACGCAGCTAGTAATTTTAATAACCCTCCCCAGGGAAACGGTGCCTTCATCGCACGGAACAGCTGGGGATCAACATGGGGTGATGCGGGTTATTTCTACATCTCGTATTATGATACCCGCATAGGTCGGGATAACGCGATGTTCACGGCACAGCCAAAAAATACCTACACACGGATCTACCAGTACGACCCGCTGGGATGGGTGGCAAATTTCGGATTTGGTACCGATACAGCATACTGCGCGAATGTTTTTACCTCTGTAGGAACTGAACAGTTGAATGCAGTTGGGTTCTATACCACAGCAACGAATACTGAATATGAGGTGCGGGTGTACATGAACCCGGATAGTGGACCCATTAGTTCAGGAGGTTATACTTCAGAACAGAACGGGACGATCAGCCTTCCTGGGTACCATACAATTCGTCTTGATAACCCGGTAAATCTTAAAAAAGGTGATCGGTTCTCAGTTGCTGTGAAGGTGGTATCTGTTGGCTGGACTACTCCCGTTGCCATAGAATATCCAATAAATGGGTACTCCTCCGAAGCAACAGCCTTGTCAGGACAAAGTTATATAAGCAGCAATGGCGGGGTATGGAGTGATCTTACCCTGTCCCAGCCCAACGCGAATGTTTGTATAAAGGCCTACAGTGTTACGGGTTCAACCTCTGTTACTGAATTAAAACCCACGATTACGGTATGGAAAAAACCCAGTTCATATACAACATTCCTATCGAAAAATTATACGAAGTCATCTATCCCAGTGAAAGGGAGCACTTCAATGCTTTATCTGAATAATGGCGTTGTGAATAAGACAAATTATACAAGCCGGTTATTCGGTACTCAGGTGCCCACCCGGAATACCATTCAATCCTTTGTTTCGGCACCCGAATCCATTGTTTCTTCATACAGGGAAAATACTTTGAATGTATCCAGATTAACCGATTCCGACAAAAATCTGCTTGCAAAATACTGGGTCAGATGATACCGAAAATGGGGGATCCATTGTAAATCTAAATTTTTCAGTACCTGGATTCTTATACAAACCAGGGAAATCGCAGATTTTTAGTAAGTGGCGAATGATTATCATCCAGTTTTCATAATATTATAAAGATATACCTTTGAGATATCTTAATTCATCAATCCTGACATGTTATGGTATCGATCCAGGTCCATTAACAATAACCTTCAATCAGAGCATACAATAATCAGGATAATTCCTATACAAGGCAGGTGAACCTGATTCCGCCCAGGCAGGATAAGATGAAAAATAATTTAAGCAGAGGTTGCCGCATCTGCCAGAAAGGGGCCAAAATGGTCCTTTTTATTACTGGTTTATGCCATCGTACCTGTTGGTATTGCCCGCTTTCGGGCGAACGTAAAGGAAAAGATCTAACCTATGCCAATGAACGGATGATCGACAACCCTGAGCACGCCATAGAAGTGGCACATCGCATGAGCGCACTTGGGACAGGAGTAACCGGCGGAGAACCTCTTGCACGCCCTGACAGGGTAATTTCCTATTGCACACGATTAAAGGAAGAATTTGGGCCGGAGCACCAGATTCATCTCTATACGGGAATTGCACCTGACCATGAAATGCTCACAAACCTTGTTGGTATTATCGATGAAATCAGGCTTCATCCCCCCGTTGAGATCTGGGATCAGATCCTGGCAAGCGATTATATGATCTCTGCTGTACAGGCAAAAGAGATGGGATTTGATATCGGGTTTGAGGTCCCTGCCCTTCCGGAAGTGGGTTTTCTTACCCCTGCCCTTCCGGTACTTGATTTCCTGAATATTAATGAGCTTGAATGGGGTGACCATAATGCTGACGGAATGCGTGAACGCAACTATATGCTTGAGGACGGGCTTCACAATGCAATTGAGGGGGCAAGAGAATGGGCATCGGTTATCAGCAAAGACGAAAAGGTCCATTTTTGCTCTTCCTCCTTCAAAGACTCCGTCCAGCTCAGAAAGCGGTTAATCCGTGTCGCAAGGAATACAGCCCGGCCTTTTGATCATGTGACCCGGGACGGGACTATTATTTATGGCAGTCTGGTACCTGATGAGAAAGATAGGGAATGGCTCAAACGCTTAAAAACGGGATCTTTCGAAGACCATGGTGACCATGTAGAACTTGCATGGAGGGTGCTTCGCACAAGTGCAGATACACTTACAGGGGAAAGCTGCATTATTGAACGGTACCCTGACCGGGGCATCATCGTTGAGGTGACTCCCATTTGAGCCTTAGATCCGCATTAGAACCGTTATATGAAGCACAGCTCATTCGCCAGTGTACATACCGTCCCCGTCACATTGCGATCATCCAGGATGGAAACAGGCGGTATGCCCGGACTTCAGGGCTCGATACCGCAGATGGTCACCGGGCAGGTGCAGATGTTACCGAAAAGGTTCTTGACTGGGTACATGAGCTGGGTATTACCCACATCACACTCTATTCTTTCTCGACAGAGAATTTCAAACGCGACCCGGGTGAAATTGAATCACTCTTTACGCTGTTTAAGGAGAAATTCTTAAGTGTCCTTAAGGATGACCGTGTATCGAAATACAATATACGCGTCAGGATGGTCGGGGACAGGACACTCCTGCCGGATGACTTGAGGTCGGTAGTTGAGATTGCTGAAGAAGCAACAAAGGAGAACAATTCCTTTTTCTTAAATATTGCCCTGGCATACGGGGGCCGGAACGAGATCCTCCATGCGGCACGGAGGATCCTTACAAAAGTTAGTGTGGGTACCTGTACGCCCGAAGAGATAACCCCTGAAATGGTTGAATCGCATCTCCACGAAGGGAGTGATTTACCTCCCGTAGACCTGATTATCCGGACCGGAAATGAGTGCAGGACTTCTAATTTTCTGCCCTGGCTTGCAAACGGGCATGAAAGCGCCGTATATTTCTCAGCTCCGTACTGGCCGATGTTCAGGAAAATTGACCTGCTCCGTGCGATAAGAGTCTATTCCCAACGAAAAGAAGCTGGAATCAACGCCCAAAACGCCTGACCCTTGACTCGTAATCACGGAGAGCGCGAAGAAGGTCTACTTTTCGGATATATTTCCAGTTTGTATCGGAAAAAAACAGTTCTGAATATACTGATTGCCATATCAGAAAATCGGTCAGGTGGTCTCCACCGGTTTTAATTACAAAATCCGGGGTATACTTGAATGTCAGGCATGACTCCAGAAGATTTTCGTCCACCTGCTCAGGCCTGACCCTGGAACGGGCCATTGATTTGATGCATTCTGTTATCTCTTCCCTACCACTCTTTCCTATAGCCACGGTGACTAATAGTCCTGATCCGTGTTCTTCCCTCTGTTCCCTGTAATGGATGACCAGGTGAGCAATCTCCCCGATTTTTCTGATTACTGGTAAATATTTTTCAATGGATGCATCTTCCCTGATGCTGATATGAAAGGTCAGGCCTTTGATAGTATTGCTATTCCAGACCGATTTTTTATTTTTATCAATGCCCTCATGGATTGTGTTTCCTGCTCTTTTTGTAATCCCTTCGGAAATATCAATACACCATCTGGTACATGCAAGGATCTTTTCAGGGGTGTCATGCATGTCCTGCTCGGTGATCATTACACAGATATGAGATGGCAGGATTGCGAGCTGACGTTCAATAAGGCGTTCGTATATCCAGTAAATCAAATTTTTGGCCTTCCTTTATGC
>JBAXTR010000064.1:0-9304 GCA_037130095.1 Methanomicrobiales archaeon | reverse complement strand
CGCTGAAGTGATCAGGAAAAATCTTGCTGACAACCTGCATACTATTGTCTACCTTGATATCCAGGATAACCGGTACATGACAATCTCCGAGGCAGTAAATCTCCTCGAACCAATGGTGTCAGATGCAGGGTACCGGATTCCATGTTACATCGGGATAGCCAGGGCAGGTTCACGAGAACCCGGAATAAAGGCAGGTGGTGCAGATATCATGAGGGAAACAGATTTTGACGGGCCACTTCATATCCTGGTAATCCCTGCAGAACTTCATGATATGGAACGCGAATACCTGGAGGTGTTTGCAGGGTATGGAAATTAACGCCTTTCATAAGAGTTTATCGGACATCCTCGACAACTCAGATATCCTAGCCCCCCCGGAAAGCCTGCTTGGACTCACAGGGAGTGAGATACTCGGGATGGCCCAGTGTTACCTTGCTGACGGTAGTTGTTTTCTTTCGAAAGATGACCCTGTGAATACCGTTGCAAGCTTTGCCTATGCTGCAGGCTGGCTGGATACCGGTGCATATATCGGGATTTTCGCACCGGGCTCACTTTGCAGAATGCTGCTATCGGGCGGGGATTATATTTCTGAACGCTTTCATGATCAACTTATAGAAAAAGCATGCAGGTACCAACGGATTCTCGAAAGTGCTGTTATATCATCTGAACCGGGTTCTGAGGCAGGAATCCAGTGGTACGAGGCAGGTGAACAGGTTATCACTATCTCGACAGCCTATTCAACGGGGGGTAGATATTTATTACGAATGAACCGGTTTGAGGACTCACTTGCCTGTTTCAGCTATGGGCATGGCTGGCTCGATGCATCAATCAGGGCAGGCCTGATCAGGATAACCGGAAACCGGGATTTATTTGCAATCTGATACTATCGTTAATTAATCCCGGGCGAACTCTTATCACCAATCAGATTGATGAATCCTCACATGGATCTGATTCCCTGTTGTGTCAGGGGGGTTTTTGTTGCCGTATCACCTGCGGGTACTTCACCTGCCGTGCTTCTTGATGTCGGAAGCGAAATCTGCCTCCCGATTTATATCGGACTTTGGGAAGCAATTTCCATTAATACTGCGCTAAATAATGAAATTTCTTCAAGACCCTTGACACATGACCTTTTTCTCGAGTTTCTAAGCCGTTTCGGGATTACACTCAAAGCCCTTCATATTGATTCTCTCGATAACGGGGTGTACTATGCAAACCTAATGCTTATTAGAGACAACCAGGAAGAGAGGATAGATTGCCGGCCTAGTGATGGAATAGCTATTGCGATCCGGTGTGGATCAGAAATATTTCTTGAACGGGCCGTGGCTGAATCATCTGCGATACATCATACAGAGCTCCCCCCGTTTATTGGATTGCAGACGTACTTGTATGGGTGAATATTCGGTACAAAAAAAAAAGAGGCGCAATCCTTTTATTGCATCAATGGTTGTAACGATGGACCACTAAGAACAGAAACATGGAAATTTTTTGCCCCGAATTGACCTGTTTGAATTTAAAAAAAAATAACCGAAATAGTTAGAATTCCTATTTCCTGCGTTTTTCCAATTCGGCCATAAGATCAGAGAGATCGATACCAGCAACGCGTAGAGCAATAAGAAGGTGGAACTGGAGGTCTGCTGCCTCTTCAACCGTGCGTCCGTGGACACCGTTTTTCATTGCAATGATAAATTCGGTTGTCTCTTCACCGACTTTTTCGAGGACCTTATCGATCCCTTTCGGGTCTGTCACAAGACCTGAAATATATGACCCCGGTTTCGGATTAACAATTCTATCATCTATTATCCCAAACAGTTCATCAAGGACTTCAGTATCACTCATTCTAGGCACCTTCCACGAGAACTTCGCATAAATCAGAACCAAAAAAGCGTTTTAGCAATATACGCCCTTTCTCAATATTACATCCGCCTTTGCCAATCGCAATACCAAGGTCATTTTTATTTTTCAGAAACACATCAATCTGGGAATCGCCATTCTTCTTCTGGATGTGATCAATTTCAGCTGGCCTGAAAATATTTGCAATAAATTCATCCATAGACTCGGCATATTCTACCATCTCAACTCTTTTTCCAAGGACATTCTGCATTCTCCGGATATTTTCACCTTTTTTTCCAATGGCAAGACCCATATCCCCGATTTTTACTACATATATTACGCGGCAGAAACGTTCATCAATCACACAATCCAGCGCAGTTGACTTTGTGAGGATTCGTAACTCCTCGATATATCTCCTCTCTTTGAACCCGATATTTCTTTCCATTATTTAAATCCGTGATAAGATACGGCATTCAGCATTAAAAGTGTTATTAACGGTACAACCCAACAAAATAAGCGGATTCTGTAAGAATCGGTGATTAACGCCTACTACCCCGATTTTTTGCAGAACGGAATTTTTTTAATAAAAAATTAAAAAAATTATCAAAATTGTATGACAATCTCTACTAAATCTCCCATATACAGATTAATGTAACATTTAACCGTTTGTTCGCATTGGTCAACCCAAAGTGGAATATAATAAAAAAATCAAATAGAGAAGAGATCGAGCATGGGTGCAACGTTAGTTGAGAAGATATTTTCAATGAAATGTAAAAAGGATGTCAGTGCAGGTGAAGTGGTGATGGCGCCGGTAGATAACGCCATGATTCATGATATCACCGGGCCTCTTGCAATCCGGAAATTCCATGAAATGGGAGGGAAACATGTCCAAAACCCGGAAAAGGTTACCATGCTCTTTGACCACCAAGTCCCTGCAGACTCTATAGAGGCAGCTGAAAATCACGTTTATATGCGACATTTTGCAAATAAACAGGGAATCTTCAACTATGATATCAGGGAGGGAGTCTGTCACCAGGTGACAATGGAGATGGGGAAAGCGGCACCAGGTGAGATCATTGTTGGTGCGGATTCACACACCTGTATGTATGGTGCAGGGGGAGCATTTGCCACAGGAATAGGTTCTACAGATATGGGTTTTGTCCTTAAATTCGGAGCATTATATTTCCGTGTACCGGAAACCATTAACGTTACCGCAGAGGGATCTTTCCAGGAAAGAGTCGGGCCAAAAGACCTGATCCTCTCTATAGCTGCTGATATCGGTGCTGATGGGGCAACATATAAGGCAATTGAGTTCACCGGTAGCGCAATAAAATCAATGGACATGTCCGGGCGTATGACCTGTTGTAACATGGCAATCGAAATGGGGGCAAAAGCAGGTATCGTGCCACCTGATTCCATTACCTGGGACTATATCCGCAAATTACGTGATATAAAACCATTCTCACTGGAAAGTGACCCTGATGCATCATTTATCGACAAACGTACCTATGACGTGGCCGATCTCGCACCACAGGTCGCAGAACCCCATAATGTCGATCTTGGAGTTGATGTATCAAAAGTTGCCGGAACAAAAATAGATCAGGTATTTATCGGGTCATGTACGAACGGACGATTTGAGGACTTCGAAGAGGTTGCGGAAGTTCTTGGAGACCGGAAATTCTCAGATGCCGTCAGGGTTATTATTATACCTGCATCTCGTCAGGAATATCTAAAAACACTGCGTGCCGGACTGATAGAGCGCTTCGTTTTAGCCGGCGCACTGGTAGAGGCACCCTGCTGCGGACCGTGCATGGGTGGAGCATTCGGTCTTCTTGCCCCTGGAGAAGTATCGCTCTCCACGTCCAATCGTAATTTTAAGGGCCGCCAGGGGAGTACCCGGGCATCCGTGTACCTCTGTTCACCTGCAACAGCAGCAGCAAGCGGCATTTATGGTGAAATTACTGATCCAAGAGAGGTGGAATGATGAGAGTCTGGAAATTTGGGGATAATATCGATACTGATGCCATAATCCCCGGGAGATTCCTTACAATTTATGACCCGGCTGAGCTTGCAAAACACGCATTTGAAGGTATCCGGGACGAGTTTGCGGGTGAAGTAAAAACAGGGGATGTCATTGTGGCAGGCAAAAATTTTGGATGCGGGTCATCCCGGGAACATGCACCGATAGCATTGAAAGGGGCAGGGATTACGATGGTCATCGCAGAGTCATTTGCCCGGATCTTTTACCGCAATGCTATAAATGTCGGGCTGCTTCCGATTGTCTGCGATAAGGCAGGGACCATTATCGAAGGGAACAGCGTCATGGTAGACTTAACAGGGGGTTATCTTATTATTGAAGGAAAAAAGCTGCCAACAGAACCAATCCCGGATTTCCTGATGAAAATTGTTGATGCAGGCGGCCTTGTTGAATACGCCCGGAAGTTGGAGGAGGTGCCGGTATGTACCGCATCGCATCGATAGGTGGGGACGGTATCGGCCCCGAAATCATTCTTGAAGGGAAAAAAGTATTGGATGCAGCCGGAGAGAGGTTTGACTTTGATATCCGGTGGACTGACTTTGATATCGGTGCTGACCGGTATATTAAAACTGGAAATCTCCTTACCGAAACCGACTTGAAAGATCTATCCGCGTTTCAGGCAATATATTTTGGGGCCATCGGGGATGAGCGTGTTAAACCAGGGATCCTGGAGAAAGGTATCTTATTAAGCCTGCGCTTTTACTTTGATCAATACATCAATTTAAGGCCCATCCGCCTGCTTGAAGGTGTAGCCACTCCTCTCGCAGGAAAGCGTCCGGAGGATATTGACTTCGTCGTCGTAAGAGAAAATACCGAGGATTTCTACGTCGGGATTGGATCACGGTTTAAGAAACAACAGAAAATCGAATTAGCAGTCAACCGTGAGCTCTATAATGTCAGGTTCAGCCTCGATATTGAGAGCGATGCGGAGGAGATTGCTTACCAGATAGGCGTCATTACGCGGGAAGGTGCCCGTCGTGTAATCGATTACTCCTTTGACCTTGCAGAGAGACGAAAGAAAAAATTAACTTCGGTTGACAAGGCCAATGTGTTGTCAGATATTTACGGCCTCTGGCGGGATGTTTTTCTCGAGAGGGCCTCCAGGCACCCGGGTGTTACCACCGAGTTTAATTTTGTTGACGCAATCACGATGTGGTTTGTTAAGAACCCTGAATGGTTCGATGTCGTGGTTACTCCGAACATGTTTGGTGATATTATCACCGATCTCGGTGCGATGATACAGGGTGGCCTTGGCCTTGCCCCCGGTGGTAACATCAATCCTGAAGGGACTTCGATGTTTGAACCTATTCACGGGTCTGCTCCAAAGTACAAGGGATTAGGGGTTGCAAATCCGATGGCAACCATCTGGGCGGGATCAATGCTCCTCGATCATCTTGGAGAGCATGAAGCTGCAGGTGCAATCGTCACCGCGATAGAGAAATGCATTCTTGCCGGAAATGTTACAAAAGACATGGGGGGTCAGTTGGGGACCACCGGGTAGGGGATGCAATTGCAGAAATTATTGTAAAGACCTGATTTCCAACTCACTTTTTTCATTGTCTTTAATGCGGAATTTCCATGTTATGTCGCATGCACCGGGATGGTCTGCTGGCCCTGTGCAATTTTTCTTCCCCGGATATCCCAGGCAGAGGCTGGCTCTGGTATCTCTCCAACCGATGCATACACGCCCCGCCGTGAGAGGGCAGATACCAGTGAATCAAGAGCGACCGTATATCTCCCCCCTTCGACAAGTTCAATATTTAACGCCTTACCGGAACGGGAGATGCGTGCCAGCCCAGCAATTCCACCAAGGTATTGCTGCCAGTTCTGGAATACCCGTTCAACCCGTGCAGGGTGGCGCCCATACAGGGCCTCTTTCAATTCTTCCATCCTGATCCCGTATTTTGTCCCGTGAATATTCAATTCAGCAATCTGGTTAGGCATTCCATTGTCGTCAAGCGCTGCGAACCCATTCTGCTGGACATATCCCGCTTTTGAAATCATGGTCATTTCATCTGCCAGATATCCACTCTTAAAATCGCGGTATATAAACTCTCGATATGCGCAGGGTGAAAGTAATAAAAACAGAAATCCCGGGAAACCGGTAATACACGTCATCCTGTTAGGCTGTTACTTTCCTGTTTTCCGTTGCTGGCGATCCATACAGGCATTCAGAACATCCTCCATGAACGAAAGCTCACCTTCCGTACCAGCGAGTGGTTTCGATGAAAGGCGGAACTCACCACGGACTGGGGGGGTAAGCGCAACAAATGCGGCATCTCCGGCTATCGACCGTTCAAAGGTCGACCCGAGGACCAGGTCAGGTGCATGTTCACGTATTGCCGATTGGATTGATGCAAGAGAAGTGACTTTAATGACCTTCGCAGATGGTTTACGCGGTTCATTTCGCGACCCGCAATACGCTATATCCGCATCAAGGTACTGCTTTAGGGTATTTGCTGCAAATCCGGAATAGGAACAGGTCGAGAAAATTGTCACGGATGGAGGGTCAAACCGTTTCAGGTACTTATCTGCCGCTTTTGTGATCCGTTCTTCGACAACACGGAGCTCATTTTCAATCCCACGGGTATCAGCATTACAGAATGTATCTGCCAGGGTATTCACCGTTTTTCGTATTGAAGAGAGCCCGAGAAGCGAGCCCAGGTCATGCCCGTATCCGGTACACAGGTCCGGATTTACTGTGATTGAACAGCTCGCTATCCGCTTGAGCGAATGGTATGAATCATGACAAAATCTGGTACCGACCGGGATCCCCATAAGCTGAAGAAGGCGTTCAGCCTCCCGCTGGTTACCACGGGCAAATGGATCGATGAGATTTATCCCTTCAATATTAACCCCGACACCCCCGTTATCCATACTTACCGGCAGGCCTTTCACAGCCCCGAGATAACCCGACTCAAAGTCACCCGTAAATCCGGGGGTGTCCACGAAAATTATGTTAAACTCCGAAAGTATATCCCGGATATCCTCTCCAAGAATAGATGGGACACATGAGTTGACCACCGCCACTTTTTGGTAACTTGGGGAAAGTTCCTTCACTACCTCTACAAGGCGTTCGCTTGAGCCGAAAATCACTTCCTGTTCGACCAGGAACGTACTGTGGAGATCGTTATGCAACAATGTTGCAGGGTAGAAATAACAACCACTTGAACCGTGAATTACAATGGCTATACCGGAAAACCCTGATAACGTAGTAACTGCACCAGTGAGCGCACAAGGCCATACCGGATTTAAACAGCCCTGCAATTCAGTGCCCTCCTCCAGAGGTGGAGCATCCTTTTTATGCCATTCGTCCCAACCGGAAATGGATACGGTACCGGTAATACGATGCCATCAGGTGATTCAATAACCCCAGTCGTATGAAAAATTTCCTTGATCAACTGGTATTCAGGGCAACCTGCTGCAATTTTCACCCTCACGCATGCACCCCGGAGATCTGAAAACACCTCAAATACCTCCTCCAGATATTTTTTTTCTGTTTCACGTGCTTTTTCCGGCGGGGATCCTGATAACGTAGCGAGATTCGTGATGAACGACATTGTCCCGCTGATGCCAAGAGGGAATGAATCGATAAATGGCGTTCCAAATACCGTTTGAAGGTGATTGCCGACAGTAGATAATGCAGGTTCTCTCAATATATTCACCGATGCAAAAGGGAGACGGTCGATCTCGGAACGTGTAATGTCATGGGCAAATCGAAGATTGATCGTTAAATCAAGCAACGAAACGAGGCGTTTGATCTCCAAAAAATTTTCTTTAATCTCGTATTCGAGGTTTTTTTCGCCGATCAGGTTAACAGTACAGGAATTATTCCGGCTGTATTCCTCTGCTGTATTCACAGGAAATGCAAGATTAGAAACTGCGATAAGGGCACGGGAAAAACCCCTTTCAAAGTCCCCTCCTAAAAATCCCCCCGTAGGCACCATGCAGACTGGTACTCCAGCATTCTGGGTTACGGCCAGCACATCATCACCGATTGTCTCGGTAATACATGTTGAAAGAACGAAAAGAATCCCTGGATCCCCGGATGCAGCCTCCCTGATGGCCTTCATAAGCACTTCTTCGCCACCGAATATCACATCGTGTTCAGACATTCCTGAAGACATCACGCTCGGGATCAGCATGCAGTCATTGTCCAGGATTGTCGCGTGAAGAAGTGAAAAATTATGATGTGCGCAGCCGGCAGGACCATGGATTATCGTTACTGAGTCCTTAATACCGGTAGTAACCGCAAGAGCCCCGGTTAGGGTGCAGCCACCGGTCCTAGATGAACTCAAAGGCAAGGGATTCAAGATCGTCGGTATCCAGCGGGTTCGGAATTGTAAACTGTTCATTTGTCGCAACAATCCCTGCAAGTGACCGGTAAACCCCTGCCTGGGGAGAATCAGGTGCATACTCGATCACCGTTTTTTTATGAAGTTCGGCAAGCTGGACAGTCCTGTCGCGGGGAATAAAATGAATGAGACGGCTGTTAATCCTTCTCGAAAATTCCAACACGAGTTCCTCTTCATTTTCCATGTTCTTGGAATTGCAGATAACACCGGCCAGACGGCACCGGTTCTTCGCCCTCAGAGAAAGCCGTTTGATAGCCTTGCAGATATTATTGGCCGCGTACAGTGACATCAGTTCACCGGAGGTAACGAGATAAACTTCCTGCGCATACCCTTCCCGCATCGGCATGGCGAAACCCCCGCATACCACGTCTCCAAGCACATCATAAACAATGAGATCACCTTTCAATGCCCCCAGGCGTTCGAGAATCTGGAAGGTGGCAATAATCCCCCTTCCAGCACATCCGACGCCAGGTTCAGGCCCCCCTGCTTCCACGCAATGCACCCCTTTGTATCCGGTGAACATGATATCTTCAAGCCGGACATCGGCGTCGCCTTCAGCCCTGACATAGTCCATCACGGTTGGGATAAACCGGCCCTGCATCAGCATACGGGTGCTGTCACGCTTTGGATCACACCCGATCTGGAGAATGTCAAGGCCCTTCTCAGCCAGCGCTGCTGAAAGATTGGCTGATGTGGTGGACTTCCCAATCCCTCCCTTTCCATACAGGGCGATCTGCTTCATTGGTCTAACAGGTTGGACTGTGAAGTTATTCAATTTTCTGATGTTAAAGTAAAAAGAGTTGATTTACCTGACACCGCATCAGGCGAATTGATGAGAGTTAAAAATTAAGGGAATCTTCCGGGGATATTTGAAATAATTTCTCCCGGTGATAATGCTGGTAACAGGCCAATATCTTTGTGTTTTTGAGCAATTTCCTCTGCAAGACGGTCAAGGCGCTTAAAACATTCTTCTCCCGGCAACCCCCGGACAAGCACCGGTTCGAGCAGGTCGGGTTTGATATGGGTCATCATGGATTTCAACACGTCAGTTGTCTTCCCACCCCAGCCATAAGAACCGATTATC
>JBAXTR010000063.1:0-9437 GCA_037130095.1 Methanomicrobiales archaeon | reverse complement strand
GTCAAAGGCGTTGAAAGGTGCTGACCTGGTCCCAAAAGTACCTGGTGGGTCTTATCCTGCACGAAAGGCAGGCCCCACCGGCATTATTTCACGGGGATATGATCACCGGTCCGGATCTGCACCCCGTGTTTATGAGTCCGGGCACGGGGCACTCCAGCTCTCTGACCGCAGGTTGCGGCAGTCAGAGCTGCCTGCCGGGAGTCCCGTGAGCGGGGAGGGGATATCGGAATATCTCTATCTCGGCCAGTACAACGGGGCATATATACTTGCCCAGGGACCCACAGGGGACCTTCTGCTGGTGGACCAGCATGCGGCACATGAACGGGTCCTGTACGAGCAGGTCTCTGCATTGCGGGACCTTGGCCAGGAAGCGCAGGAATTGCTTGTCCCCACGGTTCTTACCCTGTCCCCGGCAGAATCCGGCACCCTGCGCGAGTACCTCCCGCTTCTCATGGAAAAGGGTTTCTCGGTGGAAGAGTTTGGAAAGGATACCTATGCCGTCCGCATGGTACCGGTGATCCTTGGAAAACCAGGTGACGGGGAGATGATACGGGATATTATCGGGGATCTTATTTCAACCCCGCGAAAACAAGGGGCCGATTCCGGCGAGCAGCTTGCACGGACCATTGCCTGCCATGGCGCTGTTAAGGCAGGTACGATGCTTACATCGGACCAGTGCCAGAGACTTCTGGACCAGCTATCCCGGACACATGAACCCTGGACCTGCCCGCACGGGAGGCCTGTGATGATCTCATTCACGAGGGGACGGCTGGATGTCCTTTTTAAGAGGACATAGGGAGTGATCACCGGTATCATCCCGGCAGTACCGTAATGATAAAACACAACGGGGAGTTTTTGGCCGGACCGATATTTTCAATTAATTCCCTGTCATATTACTACCGCTACAAGACCCGGAAAACAGAGGTGACAGAGATGAATAAAAAAATACATGGGGTTCCTGTTCTGGTTATACTGGTTTTGATAACCGTTTATTCCGCCGGTTGCATGGGGTCTGCGATGGTGCATAGCGATCCATTCCCGGACGGGAAACCCGGAGGTAACGAAAACGACCTCCCACCCTTGTTCAACTACCCGCTTCCCGGGCAGATCCAGACAGATGACGGGGTTCCAGGCATTTATTTTTCCGGGGATATCCTGCAGTTATCGAAGGACTCACCATTGTTTGACCCGGATATTGCCATCATGATCATCCGTGATACCGGGGATGGGAGCTACGAAATCTCCGGTATTGTGAATTCGGAAGGAACGTGGTACCGGCTGCCAGGTTCAAACTCCGGCCTGGTGGACCATCGATATATCGAGCGGATGTTTTCCACGCGAAACGGCCACGCGGACTATAGCACAATGAAGACACTCGATAACTGGCGATCGGGCAGCAATTCGCAGGCCTGATCCAGCCATTTCAATTCCACTCCATGCTCTCCCTTACCCTGCTGGATCCATCTATAACTGCCTCAAGTCTGCAGGGACTGTAAAAAGGAGCAGATATGAAAGGTAATGAAAAGAGAAAAGACCTGCCTGATGAATGTGCAATCCGTATCTTTCAGGAGAAGGTGTGGGACTTCTACCACAGAAACGGGCGGCATGAACTCCTGTGGCGAAAGACCCGGGACCCGTACCACATCCTTGTATCTGAGATCATGCTCCAGCAGACACAGGTGCCCCGGGTGACCCTGAAATTCCCACAGTTTATTGCTGCATTTCCTGATGTACAGTCGCTCGCAGGGGCTACACTTGCTGATATCCTCGGTGTCTGGAAAGGGATGGGATATAACCGGAGGGCAATTGCCCTTCGCGAGATAGCAGGGCTTGTCGTTTCGAAGTTTTCCGGTGTAATCCCGGATGATGTGGCACTCCTGTCTGGTTTTCCCGGAATTGGAAAAGCAACTGCCGGTTCAATCGTGGCATTCGCGTTTGATCGCCCAACGGTTTTTATCGAGACTAATATCAGGAGGGTGTATATTCATTGCTTTTTTAGTGAAAATGTACCTGTTTCTGACCGTGAAATCCTGCCATTTGTTGAAAAAACACTTGACCGCGAGCACCCGCGTGAGTGGTATTACGCACTGATGGACTATGGTGCCGTACTTGGAAGACGTGTTCCGAACCCGAATCGTCGGAGTACCCATTACCACCGGCAGGCGGCATTTGAAGGGTCCGACAGGCAGGTACGGGGTCAGGTTCTTGCGATGCTTTTAAGGGATGGGACAATGCAAAGAAATGACCTTATCGCTGGTATCGGTGAAAACCCCGATAGGACCGGAACAATCCTGCTGGCACTCGCCCGGGAAGGATTTGTCATTCTTGAAAATGATACGGTCCGGTTGTATTCATAGGGAAACGGTTATTCCGCACCCATGCCATCAAGCAATAATTGGATATCCGGCAACTGTTTTTATTTACCACTCCTCTTAGTACTGGATATCATCGGGAAACGATTGTATGGCGTCACCAGGGAATCAGGAAAATAAAAAAATCCTCATCGTGCTGTTATTCGCAGGAATTCTTATCGGAGGGCTCATTGTTTTTGCAGGGATGACATACCTATCCAGCCCCGGGCATGGGACATCCAACACCCCTGCAGCGGTTACACCGGTAAAACCGGTGACAACACAACCAGAGGATTATTTGAAGACAGGAAGCACGAATACAGTTCTTCCGTCGCTGAGTTCCACGCCGGTCCCTAATACAAGCCTTGCCCGCACGGCAGTCCCCGCACAAAATCCGACGTCATCCCCTGTTATTACCGGCCAGACCATTACACCAGGTCTATCAGCCACGGGGAGTCCCGTGGATTCGTCTGATACGGTTGTCCCTCAGCCGTTCACGCTTTCAGTAAGCCCGTCGTCGACCAGTGGGAAACCCGGCGATACCATATCGTATACGCTCCGGATAGATGGTGGTGAAGGGCAGACTGAGCCAATACATTTTACGCTAACCGCAGATGCACTCTTTTTTTCCCAGACGTATGACCTTGGTGACGAACAGCCCCCGTTCCCGAAGACCTCAGTCTACCAGTTTACAATTCCGACGAATATTCCGTCAGGGATCACGATAAACGGGGTCCTCACAGCAACCGGGGCCGGTCAGACGAGAGAGCAGCCTGTCACGCTAAAGGTTTTATAACAATACCTTATTATTTTGGAAAAGGACCGGAGTCACGTAAAGGGGAGTCATCATGTAATGACTCTGGGGATCAGGCCATCATTTTACCCTTTACCGGCATTTTTAAAACCCCCAAATTTATCTCGCAGATTAGGAAATCCCAAAATTAGTCACGCTCCCGGGGCTCTGCCCCGCCGCTTTGGCGACCCCGGTTGGGATAGGGAATAATCTCTACATCCCTGAAATTTTTTTGAATACCCTAATTGAACCCTGCCAATGAATATCTTATTGGGGGGGCGCAGGGAAGGGGTTGAACCCTCTCCTGTCCACGCATCTCCTCTTTTTTAAATATGCAGGGTTTTAACAGAGCCCATTCATCGTTAAAAACATTAATATATGGCATTATTCAGTCATTAATTGATTAACCGGCATTTCTCTAATCTCCTGCCCGGAACAACAGCCAGTCATTTTTCCCTGCCCGTTTAAACCTTACAAGCACGTACGGGCCTTCAAGTCTGCTGCCGTGGAAGGTAATCTCTATCTTGTCACCGTCCCAGTGCTTTGAATCATAGTGCCCGTTATCCCAGATTGAAACCGTTCCTGCACCATATTCGCCTTCGGGTATCGTCCCTTCAAAATGTCCGTAGTCCAGCGGGTGGTCCTCAACTGCCACGGCCAGGTGTTTTTCACCGGGAACAAGGGGCACGCCTTTTGGTACAGCCCAGCTTTTCAGTACCCCCTCACGCTCAAGCCGCACATCAAAATGAAGGTTCCTTGCGTGGTGTTCATGGATAACAAAATAATGTTCATCTTTTCCTGTCATTGTATCTCCCTCCGGTTCAGAGGTTACTGAAAAATCCCTGATTTCACGGTATTTTTTTAATGAAACCTCTTCCGGCTTCCCGGTTATTGATGGTATGGGAACGCTGTTTTGTGTTATTTCTGAAATGTCTTTACCCTGTAACTGCCTGGCAACGGCCGGGTTTCCTGGGGTGATAAGCTGATCCAGGGTGCATTCACCCGGGTCCTTATCTGAACGGAGACGAACAAACCCAGGGATCCGCAATTTTCCATCCTTCGTTACCGACTGGTACGAGACCTCACACACGAGAGCGGGAATTAACCACGTAATATTCTCTGCCTGGTCTATACCGGTCAGCTGCCGGGTACCTGTTTCGTATTTTTTAAACAACTCCCTGAACACGGCCAAATCCCTGTTGCTAAACCCCGTACCAACCTTTCCGATGTAGATTGGTTCTGTGTTGCCGTTACCGGTGTCGTTAACTGGACTGGCTCTCTCCCCTTGGTTGTCGTGGTGTCCGGGTGCATTTTTGTAGAGGGCAAGGATAAGAGCCCCAAACAGTGCAGAACGACCTCCTTTACCGGTCGTATACCCGGCAATCACGCAATCGCAGGTATTTTGTTGTTTTATTTTCAGCCAGTTGTCACTTCGGACACCTGGTTCATAGATACTGTCCATGCGTTTCGCCATGACCCCTTCAAGTCCTTTCAGGACGGCTGCCTGGAAATATTCTTTTCCCCAGGACTCAACAGGTTCAGAAATTACGATGTGGGGGCCTTCTTTCACCCGCTGCATGAGGATTCGTTTACGTTCGGTAAGCGGTAACCCGACCAGCGGGACACCGTCCTGTTCAAGGATGTCAAAAACCACGTAGGTGATCGGAATAGTTCCTGGTGACCGGGTACCCCTGCCCCTGGAAACTACTCTCGGAAGCAGTTCCTGTATGTCAGGAAGACCTCCGGACATTGCCACGATCTCGCCGTCAAGCACGGTGTGGGGGGCAAGGCTCCGAAGTTCTTCAAGCTCCGGGAACCTTCCTGTAAGCTCTTTACCGTTCCGGCTCAGGACTGAAAGGCTCTCATTTACATAGGCAATCGCACGCACACCGTCCCACTTGATCTCAAAAAGCCAGCCCTCACCGGAAAACGGTCCTGGTGCCGGCTTTGAATTCATCGGGAGGTAATAATGCGTCGACATGAAACCTGGGTGTTTATTTTCCCTGTAATGTTGCAAGCGTCTCTTTCAATGCCTGCATCAACTCTTTGGCCTCTTCGGCGTGGGGGCTTTCGTATACGATCTTTTCACCGGCAAGTTTTTTCATCACCAGTTGTTCAACCGCGTCCCGGTACGTGTCATGGTAATCTGCAATTGAAAAGTCCCCGGAAAGGTCGGTGATAATCCGCTTGGCAAGATCAAGTTCAGCTGCTCCGGGAACAGGTAACTTCGAAATGGCTTCGAATGAACCAGGAGTCGTCACCTCGTCAGCATACCGGAGGGTAGTCAGGATGAGACCGTCCTGGTAACCATGTACCACAACCGGGTACTCCTTTGTCCGGAGAGTGATTTTCCCGATGGCGGCCATTCCAAGGTCAACGAGTGCTGTACGGAGAAGGCTGTAAGCCTCTTCACTCCGGTCAGGGGTGAGGATATACGGGGTCCCGAAATATACCGGGTCAAGAGAGAGGCAGTACACAAATTTCTCTATCCGGATTTTCCGGTCAGACTCCGGCCTGATCGCCTTTAGCTCTTCGGGTTCTACGACAACATACTCTCCTTTCCTGACTTCGTACCCTTTTACGGTCTCTGACCACGGGACTACCCTGCCGTCCTTCGTGCAGACACGGTCATAACGGAGCGGCTGCCCGTCGTCACGATGAAGCAGCCTGAAGGAAAATGACTTGTCCCGGACCATGGTATGAAGGTGAACAGGGACGTTTACCAGTCCGATGGTGATACTCCCGCTCCAGAATGGTTTTCCAGCCAGGCCCTGCCTGCCATGAAGGCCTTCACCGTCATATCCGTGCTGGTCTTCTGTGAGGGATTTTCCCGTGTCCATATGAACTGGTGGGGCTAGTTCCTGTCCCTTTTGCGGTCCAGATCCTGCACGGGTTTTCCGGGTTTCCTTCTCCTTCGCAGCACCTGGTGTTTTAGTCCCTGATTGTCTGCCGGTTGTCAAATATATCCCTCCATGGCTCCTTATCTCTCAATAGTACAGTACGGATAGTAAAGTCTTCGGCCCGGGTCCCTGGTACAAGTTCTTCCCAGTTGACCGGGGTTGACACGGTTGCTCCCGGAGAACCACGGAGACTGTAGGGGGCAACCATTGTTTTTCCACGGGCGTTCTGCAGATAATCGATAAATATCGTCCCGGGATCGCGTGAATGTAGAAACTCTGAAACCGCGTGCGGTGTGTCCTTTGCGATGGCTATCCCTGTACGGTGAGCAAATGCACGTACCGCGTCAAACCGGTGTCCGGTGGTAAGCGGGACAACAATATGGAGGCCTTTTTTCCCGGAAGTCTTCACGAACGGTACAAGACCTTCATGTTTGAGGTGTCCCCTGACAATATGTGCCACCTGCATAACGTCATCGAAGTTGATTGGCGGTTCCGGGTCAATATCAAACAGGAGAAAATCAGGGCTGTCATACGATTCTGTTCCCGAGAGCGATATGTGAAGTTCCAGTGAGGCAAGGTTTGCAAGCCAAAGGAGCGTATCGATGTTATTGCAGACGACAAACCTTACTTTCCGGCCGGCGGTATCCGAGAATACCGGAAATATATCCACGAAACCGGGTGTCCCCGGTGGGGCATCCTTTTCATAAAAATCTGTTTTCCCGACACCGTCAGGATAGCGGTGCATTGTTAGCAAACGGTTGTTGAGAAACGGGAGAATCTTTGGGGCTATTCTGATATAATACTCGATTACCTGTTGTTTTGTTATACCCAGGACCGGGTAGAGGACTTTTTTGAGGTTCGTAACATGTACCCTGCTGAGCACGTCTTCTGGTTCCTGTCCACGTCCTGGTCTGCCTTTCATCATCGGTCTGGCCCTTCCCGGGACATAATGATACCTGAGGTTAAAAACTGGTTGAACCCTTCCAAATTTAGAAAGGTAACTATTGGGGGATCCCCTCCTCTTATCCACGCATATAATACCCTATCAGGATCAGCAGGAGCCCGGAATAGAACATAATTGCCCATGGCCATGCAAATCCAAGCTGGATCGTTGAAAGGCCTTTTAAGTCCTGCAGAAGTACGAGAATAAATCCCGCGATAAAACAGATGAGGCTTATATCACTTTTTACCTTTTTATCCATTCATTACCTCCGAATTGAATATTAGATATTTACCCTGCCTCCTATATGTGTTTCGCCCGGAAATGAGGGATGTATTCCCGCAACAACAGTTTCCAGCAGTCCTGTAAAAATCTTATAATAACACTTGTCACGGGAAACCGAAACATTCCCCCTGGAAAAGAGCCTATATGACCAGCAATAATGGAAATTTTAGTTTCAGAGGTTACCGATTACCAGCGAGAACAGTTCTGATGCCGGTCGTGGAGGATTATCCGGTGTCCCCATGAGGATATTCTCTTCAGGATAGCCGAGGTTTTCCAGGACAACCATGGTGATCTCACGGTGACCGGGAACGAGTGCTTTTGCAAGCTCAGGCACGCTGAATTTAGGATCGGGAACAAGGAAAACTATTTTTCCCCGGGAAAGTTCGAGGAGGGTCTTTTCGGTTGCATGCGTGTGGTCACGGCCATGGGCAAGGACAACTGAAACCTGTGCGAGGGAAAGGTGGAGTCGTGCGGCAGCCAGCTGGAGTGAAGAGATCCCGGGAATTACATCGCCCGGCAGGTAACCGAGACCGGCAAGCATCGGGTCCCCGGTTGAAAGGATAACCGCATTCTCCGGGAGTGTTCCAAGGCCCCGGTAATCCTTGATCTCCTGGACATTGCATCCGTTCCTGATATATGGCCTCACAGTTTCAATGGCCCGTTTAGAACCATAAATAAGGTCTGCTGCTGATATTACCCCGATGGCAATTTCCGTAAGCATACCCGGACCACAACCGACCCCGACGATTTTCATTACCTGACTCCCCTGACGATTATTGTACTAATACTTGGACTGTTGCATGAACAACGTAACTGAGCTGTCCTCCGGGTGATCATACAAGTATCCCCTCTGTAATTTTCATGACCCCTGGGCATCCCTGAAAAATCATGCAGGATTCCATGTCGTATCATGGGTGACATTTCCATCCCTGTTAATAAGCACGATATGCAGGTCAGGGAATTCCCCCCTGAACAGATCAAGGGCATTACTGACCCTTGGACCATATTCCTCCTTCATCATGAGTTCTTCTACGGTCCTGCACCCGGACCCTTCGAGAATTCCAGGATTGATGTAACGCAGGATCAGGCCGGGTAGCCCGAAAAGGATTACCTTCCCCTTTGCAGCAGAGAGTGAAGCCCCAATTTTACTGCCGACCAGTACTGCCTCGTAACCCGGGAAATACAACCGTGCATACCGGAGCCCTGTACGTCCTGTCGTAAGTACCACGCGGGACGCATTCCGTACCCGCATGAGCACCGCCTCCTCAAGGTGGTCGTCCCATGGCTCAACAAGACCGGTGGTCCCAAGTACTGAAATGCCCCCGGTAATCCCAAGTCGGGGGTTGAGAGTCTTTTTCGCGATCTCTTCACCACCAGGTGCTGACAATTCAACCCGGACCCCTGAAAGTCCTGAGATTGTGAGGGCTTCCTGTACTGAATTAGTGATACAGTTCAACGAAGGCTTACCAATGGCGGGTTCACCCTTCGGGAAGCGAGGTGTATCATACGAAAACCTGCCAATACCCTTTCCGGCATGGATCGTGATCCCTTCAGGGGCCGGTTCAGCGACAGCCAGAAAAATCATACCTGCCGTGACATCACCAGGGTAATCGCCGGCATATTTAGTGCATTCAGCAGACCCTCTTCCGGAAATACACACCGCTACTTCCACAACAATGCCACAGGGGGTTGTTATTGAAACCGGTGTGGTGGGATATTCCAGCGACAGGACTGCTGCCTTGCATGCGGCCGCTGCGGTGGTACCCGTCGTGTATCCTCTCATCAGGAGGGTCCCGTCTGAAGTAAGGATGGCAAGTCCCCTGGCCACCAGTGGCAGCAGCTCCGGTTTACGGCACCCATTTATCCATTCCTGCGGGTATTCAAAGCCGCTGACCGGGTCCTTTATTCCCTTTCCAAAATTACCGGATGAAAATTCCATACCAGACCCCGGTGTCCCCGGGTAGATGGATTTTAGGACTTTTTCCTGTCCTGTTGCTCTGCAAACATGGTAATTATCTCGTTGATCGCTGCGACCGCTACCGGGGTCCCCCCACGCGGGCCTTCTGTTGAAACAGACGGGATATCGATCGTCCTGAGAAGTTCCTTCGATTCGGCCGCGTGGGGGGACCCCGGTAGCGGTCGCAGCGATCAACGAGATAATTACCATG
>JBAXTR010000062.1:0-9468 GCA_037130095.1 Methanomicrobiales archaeon | reverse complement strand
AGCGAAGGACCGTGGTGAAGGTATGGCGTGCACTGCTCGAAGACTGGAACCAGCATAAAGTCCGGATCGATAATTTTTCACGGACGAATGCCGGGGTCAGTATCGGGGACACCATCAAGATCACCAGCCTGAAAGAAGAGATCGAGGCGAAAAGGGTCCTGCTTGCCCCCCCCGAAGACCTCCCGAAGAATATCCAGGTCTCAAATAACCCACACGTCATTAACAGCCTGATTGATTTCCCTGTCGTGAAGAACGATTCAATACCCATCATGGTCGGACTTCCCTTTATACAGCCGCAGATTGTCGCCTATAAAGTTGTAGATATTGAGCCTGAACAGGCTGTAATCATCACAAAAAATACCATTATCGAGTTCTCGGAAAAGCCGGCGGCAGGGTTCGAGGGACTGAAACGGATCTCCTATGAGGATATCGGTGGCCTGAAGGACGAACTCCAGCGCCTGCGGGAGACCATTGAGCTCCCGATGCGTCACCCGGAATTATTCCAGAAACTCGGTATAGAACCGCCGAAAGGGGTGCTACTGTACGGACCGCCGGGGACGGGAAAGACCCTCATTGCGAAGGCCGTTGCGAGCGAAAGCGGTGCCCATTTCATCTCAATCGCAGGACCTGAAGTCATCTCCAAGTATTACGGGGAGAGCGAACAGCGGCTCCGCGAGGTATTCGAGGAGGCCCGGCAGAATGCGCCATCGATTATCTTCATCGATGAACTGGACTCGATTACCCCGAGAAGGGAGGAAGTGACCGGGGAGGTCGAACGGCGTGTCGTCGCACAGCTGCTGACAATGATGGACGGTCTGGAAGAGCGTGGCCAGGTGGTCGTAATTGGCGCCACTAACCGTATCGATGCGGTCGACCCTGCATTAAGAAGACCCGGGCGTTTTGACCGGGAGATAGAGATCGGTGTCCCGAGCGAGCTTGACCGGATAGAAATCATGAAGATCCATACCCGGGGTATGCCGCTTGCCGAGGACGTGAAGCTCGAGGACCTGTCCCAGCAGACCCACGGGTTTGTCGGTGCTGACCTCGCAGCGCTTGCCAGGGAGGCCGCCATTCGGGCGCTCCGCAGGTACCTTCCGACGATTGACCTGGACGCAAAGGAGATCCCATCGGAAATCCTTGACACCCTCCATGTAAAGGCAACCGATTTCAAGGGGGCATTACGTGACGTGAGCCCGAGTGCGATGCGTGAAGTCATCGTCGAGGTATCGCATATCAGGTGGCAGGATGTAGGCGGGCTGGAATCCGCTAAAGAGGAAGTGCGTGAGACCGTGGAATACCCGCTAACTGACCGGCAGCGGTTTGACGACCTCGGGATCCAGCCCCCGAAAGGGGTGCTGCTGTACGGACCACCCGGGACGGGAAAGACCCTCATTGCGAAGGCTGTTGCCAACGAGAGTGGTGCGAATTTCATTGCCATCCGGGGGCCACAACTGCTCTCGAAATACTGGGGGGAAAGCGAACGGGCTGTACGTGAGATCTTCAAGAAGGCACGACAGGTCGCACCTGCCATTATATTTTTTGACGAGATGGACGCCATCGTCCCGCACCGCGGGGCCAACCAGAACTCTCATCTTCTCGACAGTGTCCTGAACCAGATCCTGACAGAAATCGACGGGTTGCAGGAATTGAAAGATGTTATTATCATGGGGGCGACGAACCGTCCTGACATGATTGATCCAGCCCTGCTCAGGGCCGGACGGTTTGACCGCCTCGTATATATCGGGGAGCCAGGCACCGAAGACCGGCAGAAAATTGTCAGAATATACCTCCTGCAGATGCCGATTGAAGGGTCGGCCCTGTATGAAGTGATTAACCTCACCGAAGGCCTCGATGAAGCTGCACTTGAATTCATCATTGAAAAAATGGGGGCGAATAAAACCGTCACGCTCGAAGAAGCCAGGGCAATCATTGAAACAGTTGAGAAAAAAGAACGGGCATCGCTCGACAGGGGTTCAAGAAGAAAAATCCTGTGGGAAATGATGAAACAGAACGGGCTCTCATTTGAAGACCCGAAACTGCAGGAATTTATTAAGCAACTCGCAATAATGACGGAAGGCTATGTGGGGTCGGACCTTGAACTGTTAAGCCGTGAAGCAGGGATGCTCGCGCTCCGCGAGAGGAGCACCGTTGTCACCCTGAAACATTTTGAATCCGCGAAGCAGAAGATCCACCCGACGATGAACCAGAACATCAGGGAATGGTACAAAAAGATCCAGGACTCTTTCAAGGGCGGCCTGCCAAAAGAAGTCCAGCCCCCTGAATACCAGTAATTTATTTTTTTTTACACGTGTCCAATGCAGGGACTGCCATCCGGTAACGAAAAAATTGTTTGATTTAGAAGCAGGGTAATGTAAGCGATCCCTGTTCGTCCCGGGGATGCTGGTAGCAGGAGGGAATACGGGAAACAACCCTCCAGGTGCCGGTCAGATAATGAACACCTAAATACCCCAGTGTCCTAATTTGTTGTACCAGGAGCGTAACGGTCCTCTTCATGTCAAATATCACCACCCTGCTTGATGCTAAAAGTGTGCCTGCGGCGAAAGCGGCACTGATCTGCCCTTCAAGGGATGTTACCTTATCATACGGTCTCCTGCGGAGCGAGATGAACCGGGTTGCCATGGGGCTTTCATCTCTCGGGGTAAAAAAGGGTGACCGGGTAGGTATCTACCTTGACAGTTCCCCCGAATACCTGGTCAGTTATTTTGCGATATGGCGGATTGGGGCTGTAGCAGTACCCACGAATATCGCCTACCGGGAGGATGAGCTGCTCCATGCGATCGTGGATGCCGGCGCATACGCAATTATCACCAACCAAAGAGGGTCTGGAATCATTGAGAGTATCCGTAACCACCACCCCCTGGCCTGCCATGTCATCAGTATCGATGGCGGTGGCCCGGGCGTTGCAGACTGGAAATCTTTTCCCCGGGCCCCTGAAGAAATGCGGGCAACCAATTGCAGCCTAGAAGACCTGTGCCACCTCCAGTACACAGCCGGGACGACCGGAAAACCGAAAGGAGCAATGCTCACCCACGGTAACTGGATAACTGCCCTTGATGCGGAACGGGAGGCACTCCGGATCACACCGGATGATGTGTATCTCGGAATTTATCCCATGGGCCATGTAGGTTTTTCATGGGGACTTGCAGTACTGCGTGCCGGGGGCACGTACGTGATGATGGAGCGGTTTGACATTGCAGAATACCTCACCCTTGCGAGCAGTTACAGGGTCACCATACTTGCCGGTATGCCCCCGGTTATCCATTCCCTAATCCACAGCCCTCCCGATACAGAAAAGCAGCTTACAAACGCCCGCGTTATCATATCTGGTGGCGGGCAACTCCTGCCGGTAATCTGGGAGAGCTTCGACAAGCGGTTCCACATTCCCGTTGCGAACTCGTACGGGCTTTCAGAAACGATCGTCATCGGGTCAGGGACGACCACCCTGCCCGGGTACCCTCACCTGACCCGTGGATACCAGAGCGTGGGTGTTGCAGTTGGTTACACGGAGGTGATGGTCGTAGACCCGGACAACCCTGCCCTGGAGCTGGCCACGGGAATAACTGGCGAGATCGCTCTCCGGGGGCCATCGGTTGCTTGCGGGTACTGGAACCTGCCCGAAGCAACGAGTGAGGTTTTCAGGCCGGATGGCTGGTTCCTTACCGGCGACATTGGTCACCTTGACGAGGAAGGTATCCTTTTCATTACTGATAGGAAAAAAGACATGGTCATCATGTCAGGCTGGAAGATCTACCCAACTGAAGTTGAGAACATCATTATCCAGCACCCCGGTGTGGCCGATGTTGCAGTCTTCGGTATCCCGGATGAACGGAAAGGGGAGCTACCTGTGGCTGCGGTGATAATCCGCCCGGGAGCCCGGATGACACCTGAAGACCTCGATGAATTCTGCCGTAAGCACCTTGCGGGGTATAAAATTCCCAGGAAGTTCATTTTCACCGATTCACTTCCCCGGGTGAATGGTTGGAAACTTCTCCGGCGTGGACTACGCGAGAAGTATGGATAATTGGCCGGATTCCGGAAAAGGCTTATAATCCTTTATAAACCAATACTCCATACGGGGGTTTTCCTTCTATTGTCCAGGGAAAATAAAAGAACTACAGGAATCAATGGTCTGGACCAGGCATTAGAAGGCGGTTTTCCAAATGGTACCACAGTCCTTGCCATGGGTTCAGCGGTATCCGGAACTGATCTCTTAGCCCGGCAGTTCTGGCAGTCTGAAGGTGAAGAGGGCACCTACCTCATGCTCGATGCAGAGGTGCAACCCGGGATGGTAGACGGCAGGGGCCTTACCGCCGATGAATTTATCACGAAGCTGAACGGGCAGAAACTTGTGATCGATTCACTCTCTTCGTTTATCCTTAAATTCGGAATTGATTCAGGCATAAAATGTATTCTTTCGGCAAGGGACATCGCGGTAACCCGGCAGGCGAACGTGGTTTTTACCTTTTACCCGGAGCTCCACCCCAGAGTCGAAGAGATCCTTGTTATGAGGGCTGTTGACATAGTCCTCGAATTAAAGGAGGTAATTTTTATGAACGAGATCGAACGCCAGCTCGCTGTGCACAAAATTTCCGGCATGGCAGTCCCGAGACGGCTGATACCGTTCCTCATAACTGAAAAAGGGATCGAGCTCTCAACAACATCACGGGTTGTGTAACGCTATCCCGCGCTATCCCGCACTTAAAAGGGATATCAAGGGCTAATTTGTTGTAATCTCGGTACGTACAATTTTTGTTGCCGCGACCATGTTCGTTAGCTTTGCGAAGGCCGCTTCCCTTGTCTGCATCCGCAGCCCACAATCGGGGTCGATTAACACCTGTTCCGGTGCAAATATTTCAAGACCTTTACGGATCCGCGATACAATCATTTCTGTACTTTCAACTTCAGGCCTTGAGGAGTCGACACAGCCAAACCCGAGCATTTTTCCTTTTAAGTCCTTACCAGACAGGAGGTCGAGGTTACCAGGGTTTTTTGCAAACTCAAGATCGATGATATCGACCGGCATGGAAAGGACTTCATCGATAACATCGCCAAGTCCCCCGCAGACATGGAGACATACGGGTATACTTACGCCGGATGCAACCCGTTGAATGGCCTCACGACTGGTTGCAAGGTCTGCAGCACCCGTTGAAAAAATCGGTTCATCAACCTGGACCATGCAGACGCCGGTTTCTGCCAGTCCCTGCACCTCTTTTGCGATCGCGACCGAAAGGTCCAGGGCAAGCTCCTCCTTGTTCCGGTACACTCTGGATGAGAGATGGAGTGCGTGGGCGAGCGTGGTCGGGCCGGTAACGATACCCTTGACCAGTGCATTCCTGCCGAGTGCAACCTTTGTATCGGCTGCGGTAATGGTCGATTCAGCGGGGAGTACCTTTCCGATCACTTCCTGGCCCTTGATACCCGGGAGGCTGTTTGTGAAGAGGTGAACCATGTCCCCCCTCACCTGGCCATCGGAGATTATGTCAATCCCTGCTGTGACCTGCTCTTCAACAGCAGTTTTCACGGCAAAGGAAAGAGGGTCAAAAAGTGACCTGATCCCATGGCCACTGGCCACCGGGTAACTACCCACCACGGTCGTGGGGAGGAGTATACCAAAAGAGACCGCCTTTTTCATGGCACCAGCCTGTGACGGTCCCTCGGGAACAGCACGGCCTCGCGGATATTGGAAAGACCAAGCATGGTCATGACCAGCCGCTCCGCACCGAGCCCCCATCCCGCATGCGGGGGCATGCCATACCTGAACGGATTTAAGTAAAACTCGAAACTGTCTGATGACAACCCTTTCGCACGTATCTGGTGGACAAGCTGGTCATGCCGGTGGACTCGCTGTGCACCGCTTGAGAGCTCCATTCTCGGGTGCATAAGGTCGAAAGCCTTGCAAACGGACGGGTCATCATCATAGGGTAGGGCGTAATACGGTTTAATCGCTGTCGGCCAGTCGGTAATGAAGTAGTGTACTCCCATCTCTTCCCCGATAGCTTTCTCTGAAACGGTTCCGATATCGTCACCGTATTTTATATCCTCCCCGGTGGCCCTCTTGGCAATCTCAATCGCTTCAGGGTACGGGAGCCTTGGGAACCCCGGTTCCGGTATAGCTAATTCCTGGATTTCAAGGGCAGACAACTGGTCACTGCACTTGTCCGCAACCGTTTTGTAGGTCGTAATGATCAGGTCTTCGAGGACATTCATTACGTCCAGGTGGTCAGCAAATGACATCTCCATGTCAATGGAGGTTGCCTCGTTGAGGTGTTTTGTCGTGTTATGCTCTTCAGCACGGAATATCGGGCCGATCTCAAATACCTTTTCGAACCCGGCTGCCATCATCATCTGCTTATAGAGCTGCGGGCTCTGGTTGAGGAATGCCTCACGCTCGAAATAGGCAATCGGAAAGAGTTCTGTCCCACCTTCTGTTGCGGCAGCGACTATTTTCGGTGTCGTGATATTGATAAAACCGCGTGAGAAGAAGAACTCGTACATTGCCTGCGTTACGGTGCTCCTGATCTGGAACACTGCGCTGACACGTGGCCTGCGGGCATCGAGGAACCTCGCGTCAAGCCTGGTATCAAGATCTGCGGGGACTTTTTCGACAACATCGAGCGGCATCGGGCTCCCGCTCAGGCTGATGATCTCGAATGATTCAGGGACCAGCTCCCTGCCACCGGGGGCCTTATCGATCGGTTTCACCGTTCCGGATACACGGACAACAGATTCCCTGGACACTGCCTTAACTGCGGCAAGAACTGATTCTGACGCTTTCTTTTTTGGTATGGTGACCTGGATAATGCCGGTCCTGTCCCTTATAAGTAAAAATGTGAGGCCGCCGAGGTCACGGACTTCGTGGACCCAGCCGATAATCTCTGCCTCCCCGATGTCCGGATGTACGGCATGTATTGGTATACGCATATTAAATCGAGTACAAATGAAACGTGGGAGGTAATTGTTTTTGCGGGAAGACCCCTGTCAGTTGAGAATATGGGTGCGAGCCAGGGTTCTTCAGGCGTGTTCCCGGGAAGTGATCCATTGATTTTATCCGAATACCCCGCAGCTTGCTGCGGGGATAAGGAAGGCGATCTTGTGCTAAGATGAACCATGAACAATCGTAGGCAACAGAAAAACAAGGCGAAGGTGCGAATCATGCCCCGTTTCTTGCTCCGGGGTGTACCGACGCATTTTGACTACTCGGTGAAAATTTTTTCGAGAACTGCCTCCTCGGTCGATGCCTGTTTTTCAATTGCAGACCTCCAGTGATCGGGTCTCTCCCACCGGTACCAGTCCTGCATTGCCATCATGACAAGCCACCGGCTCGTAGCATCGATACCGGACTGGTACAGGTCGTAATATAAATCAGGCCCGGGATTTTTGTTAAAATCTGAGTTGAGGCTGAGTTTGAGGATGTTTGACATTGCATCGCCAACGACTTTCGTATGGTACCAGTGTGACTGGCTCCATCGGCTGTCCATCATCTCTTTCATATCGAGCGCACGGAACTGCTGGAGTTCCGGGATGTTGATCATGGGATTTAAACGGTATTCGGAGAGGGTATAGGCGAGGATCATGTCCCTGGCATAGTAGATCGAGTTATGCATCACGTAATAACGCTGTGGGAGGCCCTGGTTTTCCTTTTCGAGGGCGTGCATCTCGTACATGCTCTCCCGCATCAGGAGGTACACCTGGGAGGTCCTCATCACCGGGTATTTCTTCGCGATGTAGATATTTGATAAAATCGACCAGGGGACCTCAGAAAGCGTATTCCGGAAGAGCAGGAAGAGGTAGAAGAGCAGTTTTTTCCGTTGTACGATCTCGAGGCCCCTCGTGTTTTCGTCCTTTAACACGTCGAAATAGACCTGTTTCATCCCTTCGCCGGCGGACTTTTCGTCAAATGAAAGCACCTGGAGTTCATTCTTTCCGGCTGCGATTCCCTTGAATAACAACTCGATGCAGTTTTTTGTAATCACAAAATCCTTCAGCATACCGAGTTCGTTACTCGAGAAGAGGATCAGGTTTTTCCCAGTCCCGTAGGTATAATCATCAACCAGGAGCCCCTGGTCCGGGATATTGTCCTGTCGCCGCAGCGTGATCCCGATCCCCAGCAGGTCTTCAACATGGGCTATCAGCTCAGTCAGTTCATCTGAAAGATTGTAGGGACTACTCATGGAGGATCACGCCGGGTCCGGGGTGTCGGGTTCCTGGCCTTCTAATTTTATTGGGAAGACTGGGAAATTTTTACCCGGACTCTGTTATTCTTTCTATATCTCGTTAGTGTGGAATAAATTTTTCATTCGGCAAGGCAGATTTGCGGGGTAAGCAGTTGGGAAAAGGTTGCGGTGTTTTACAGGAAAATAATTCTTAACAGAATTCCCATACCATTGAAAAAACTCGGTTGTTTCCTGCTGTTTTAATAAAAGAGGACTTCGAAATAGGTGGTTTTTTTTACCCATGGAAGAATGAAAAAGGACTTATTCTTCCTGACTGCCTGCCCCCGGGGGTGTCAGTCCCTCTTCATGCTGGTGACGCCGGGCAACTACCTGGATAGCCGAACGGATAACCTGGGTGAAACCAGGGACTTCGGTTACGATAAAATGCCAGAGCAGGAACGGGTCTGCACCGAAACGTGCCTCTGCAATACTCTGGCTGATCCCCTCCACCTCTTTCCATGGTGCGCCCGGGTACATCTCTTTCTGGTGCGCGGAGATCCTCCTTACTGCGAGGCTCATGATCTGGATGCTCCTCTCGCAAGCCCGGCGAAGCAGCGACTCCCTCGCAAATGACTCAAACGCCATCCCCTTGCACCTTGCCTGGAGGAAATCAAGTTCGCCAAGGACCTGCATTAACGCCTCCTGGTCTACTTCCCCCATCTCGGGATCGAACGACGCAGCTGCAGGTGACTCCGCAAGCACCCGGGTTGTGATGAGGTTGATCTTTGTCGAAAAGTACTCTTCAAGGTGCCACTTGAGGCCGAGGTAATGCCGGTAGGTCTCAAACCCCGGAGAAAACTCGACCATGAGCTCAACGGCATCAACAGAAATTGCATCTCTCCGCGCGAAAGCACCAAACATCCCTATTTTTTTAACGCCGTACATACGTTTGATTATTGGAAAAATCGTGTTAAGCCCTACAAGGACTTCTTCCGCCATTGAAACATCCGGCGCCCGTATTGTGACCATGCCTCTCCTTCGTATCTGAACCACTTTTCAGTTATAACAACTTAAACCCTCTACTGGTGTCAGGCAGATTATCGGAGAACACAGGCAGGAAGAAGAACGTTCCTGCTTAACGCGCCCTACCCTGGAAATTCGCGATTTACCCATTATGGTCTTCAATGAGCAAAAAAATTCCTTCTGCCAGTTCACGGCTTTTTTCTTCTCCTGTCATCATCGTATCAAGACGTATCGCACCCGGGACGGTCACCGTGTCCCGCTCGTCCTGCAC
>JBAXTR010000061.1:0-9943 GCA_037130095.1 Methanomicrobiales archaeon | reverse complement strand
GGATGAAATCAATCAAGGACCCGGTCCACGGGTATGTGGAGGTAGATACACCTGCCATCATGCTCCTTGACTCTCCGCTGTTGCAGCGGCTCCGCCATATCAAGCAACTGGGGTTCTCCTACCTTGTTTACCCGGGAGCAAACCATACCAGGTTTGAACACTCGCTTGGTACGATGCACCTTGCCGGGGTGATGTGCCGCCAGCTCGGGGTCCCTGAATATGACCGCCTGCTTATTGTAACCGCAGCACTCCTCCATGATATCGGGCACGGGCCTTTTTCCCATTCGATCGAGCCGGTAATGGAAGAGCTGACCGGGCGGAGCCATCACCGGATTGGAAACCTGCTGAAGTCTGATGCCCTGGCGCCCCTGCTTGAAAAAATCGGGGTGGACAGGAATGAGCTTGGCGAGGTCCTGGCCGGGGAACACCAGTTATCGGGCATTATCCACGGTGAACTGGATGTTGACCGGATGGACTACCTGCTGCGGGATGCCCACTATACGGGTGTCCCGTACGGAACCGTCGATGCCCAGCGTCTCATCAGGAGCACGCTCCTGTCAGAGGAAGGGATCGTTATCCACGAAAGCGGGATCAATGCGGCCGAATCGCTGCTGATCGCCAGGACCCTGATGAGGCCGGCGGTCTATTTTCACCACGTAAGCAGGATTGCAGAGACGATGTTCAACCATGCAGTCTTGCGCCACCTCGAAAACAAGTCCCCGTCTGAGGTGACCGGGATGATGTACATGGATGATGTCTCCTGCATTCACGCCCTCCGCACATCGGACTGCAACGTATCAAGGGAATTTGCCGAACGGATATTCTGCAGGAAACTCTATAAGCGGGCGCTCTACGTGGGCCGGGAGCAGGTTAATACCCAGGCCCTGGCTGAATTCCGTGGGATCCCGGCACAGAGGGAGATCGCGGATGAAATTGCAGGGATCGCAGGTGTTGACCCATCGTTGGTACTTGTTGATATCCCGGAACTGCCTTCAGGGATGTCACTCCATGTCCAGGTAAAAAACCGTCACCGGGTGGTAGAACTGGCCGAAGTTTCCCCGCTCCTCAATACCCTCAATGACAACCGGCTGGAGCAATGGCGTCTTGGCGTATACACACCACCTGAACTGACCGACGAGGTGGAGATCATAGCATCATCGGTCTTCCATGTAAAACCCATGACAATGCAGGGTAAATTGGAGGTATAACCCGGTGGCCCCGTACCGCCGGAAAAAAACGGAAGCCTAAATAGCGATAAAAGAACATTTCACAACGAGGGGGTTTTTAGTGACCGAAGACTGGATTATCATATTAACCGGAGTCGTGGCGGTAGCTATAGTTATTTGCGCTGTATACCTCTATATCCACGGCCGTGAACGAAAGCTCATCGGGGACAGGCATAAACTGAAAGTATACCAGGAATTTTTCCACGCGGTAACAGACCTTAATACTGCAGGAAGCGATCCTGACCGGTTGATCAGGGCAAAGATGAGGCTTGCCTATATCCTTGATACGATGAACCTTGTTGCAGGACCCGAGGTCCTCAGATCCATTAATGATTTCCTAGATTTCCTGAACGAGTGCGCCGATGGTGACAGTGATGTGCTTAAGGAGCTGAATATCCTTAATGCAATCGTCCGGGACATGAGAGATGAACTTGACCGTAAGGGGTCAAGGGGTCTCGATGAGTCTGAATTCAGGTTCAGATTCTTCATTCCAAAAAACCGCTGAACAGAAAAATAATTGAGAATATCCATTTTAATGATTTTTTTACATCATTCCCACAAAATTCAATGGTTGCATAAGTTCTTTCATCCTGAAATCTTACTGTATGTAGAGTAGGGAGACGCCACAGGAGCCCCGGCAGAGTCCATGGATTGTGCAGAAGACCCGGAAAAATGGGGGCCTGATGAGATAACCGGGCAATCTCCCGATCAAATTCATAGGTGACCGTCAGTGACAATGAAACGGACATTCGTCGTCGGGGTGACAGGGGCCAGTGGTGTCATATACGCGAAACGGCTCCTTGATATCCTCTGTAAGGAGGAGGACGTCCACCTGGTAATAACCAAGATCGCTCGGGATATCGCCCGGCATGAAGGTGTGGCCCTTGACGGGTATAACGCGGTGTATCATGATGAGGACGGGATGGGTGCAGGGATCGCCAGCGGCTCGTTCCGGCATGACGGCATGGTGGTTGTCCCCTGCACCATGAAGACCCTTGCTGCTATCAGTAACGGCTTCGCTGATAACCTGATCACGCGTGCAGCGGATGTCAGCCTGAAAGAAGGAAGGAAGTGCATTCTTGTTCCCCGCGAGATGCCCCTCTCGCGTGTACATTTAAAAAATATGCTCTCTGCAAGTGAATCCGGCGCCACGATCATGGTCGCAAGCCCTGGGTTCTACCACCACCCGAACAATATTGACGACCTTGTGGACATGGTAGTCGCACGAATTCTCGACCACCTGTCGGTTGAGCATTCCCTGTGTTCCCGCTGGAGTGGTTACGATGCGTGAATTTATCGAACTGATGCGTGAAGCGGGGGAAGTCACCGATATCGACCAACCCGTTGATATTGTGTTTGAAGCACCTAAAATGGCCGCAAAAACCGATAAACTCCTGTTTTTCCATAATGCGGGGGGGCATAAGGCAGTAATGAACGTGACTGCGACAAGAAAGGCCCTTTCCCTTGCACTCGGGATAAAAGAACCAGACATTGTAAAAGACCTGTCCACCAGGGAATGCGGAGGTCGTATTGTCGAGGAAGGGGAGCTGAAGATGGGCAACGCTGATTTCTCATCGGTCCCGGTCATGACTCACTTTCCGAAGGATGCAGGCCCGTATATTACGTCAGGAATTGTGTTCTCCCGGTATGGGGACGTCGAAAATGCATCAATTCACCGGATGCTCGTCCTCGGTAATGATCACGTTGCCGCACGGCTTGTTGAGGGCCGCCATACTCACACGCTCCTCCGGAAGGCACTGGAGGACGGTAAAGAGCTCCCGGTTGCCATGGCGATCGGTGTCCACCCCGCTGTCACATTTGCCAGTTGCTCACGTGTTGCCTGGGGTGACGAACTTTCATTTGCTGCAACCCTTCTTGGCGGGGAGCTCCCGGTACGAAGGTGTTCAAACGGGGTGCTCGTCCCGGATGCCGAGATTGTGCTGGAAGGATTTATTGGTAGCGAACGGCATGCGGAAGGACCATTTGTCGATATTACCGGGACATACGATGTCATCAGGAACGAGCCGGTCATCAGGTTCACCGGGATGTACAAAAAACCCGGGGCTATTTATCACGGGATCCTTCCCGGTGGTAACGAGCACAAGCTCCTGATGGGGGCCCCCTACGAACCTAAAATCTATCATGCTGTAGCCGGTGTTACCGAGGTAAAAAATGTCAGCCTTACCCGTGGCGGGTGCGGGTATCTCCACGCCGTGATCCAGATCAGGAAAAATACCGAAGGTGACGCAAAAAATGCAATAATGGCAGCGTTCGCCGCACACACCTCGTTAAAGCATGTTGTCGTGGTTGATGACGACATCGATATCTTCAACCCTGAGGATGTGGAGTTCGCGATTGCGACGAGAGTCCGGGGAGACAGGGACTTCATGGTCATTACCGGTGTCCGTGGGTCTTCCCTCGACCCATGCAGGCTTGAAAACGGGACGAATGTCAAGATTGGCCTGGATGCCACCATGGAGATGGGCCGGGAAGCAAAATTCATCAGGGCCGGGTGGTAACGAGATGGAACTTGACCGCGAGGATGAGCTCGTCCTGAACGGGGAGTTTGGGGAGACCAGGATGATGATGATGGAGATCCTCGTCGCCCTTGGGAAGGTCTTTGATGCCGAACGGATGATCCCGATCCGGAGTGCCCAGGTGAGCGGGGCCTCGTACAAAACAATCGGGGAGTTCGGGCTCCAGTGGCTCAAAGGCCTCGATGCCCGTGCCGCTGTCCCGGCAATCCTAAACCCTGTCGGAATGGACCGTGACCGCTGGCGGGAGATGGGTATAACGTCGGAATTTGCAAAGAAACAGGGAGAGGTGGTTGCGGCGTACGAACACCTTGGAATCAGCCTTGACTGTACCTGTACCCCTTACTATCTCACGATTACGCAGTACGGGGACCATATCTCCTGGTCTGAATCGTCTGCTGTGGCGTACTCAAACTCGGTGATAGGGGCGCGGACTAACCGCGAAGGGGGCCCTAGTGCGCTTGCTGCGGCAATCATTGGAAAGACGCCCTATTACGGGCTGCATATTGTTGCAAACCGAAAACCCGGCCTGGTTTTCGATGTTGACGGGACAGGGACACATGATACCTCGTGGTACGGGGCACTCGGGTATATTGCCGGAAAGGAAGCCGGGAACCGTATACCCTATTTCAGGGGGATACGTCCTGACCGTGACCAGCTGAAGGCACTGGGCGCGGCCATGGCAGCGAGCGGGGCTGTCGCCCTGTTCCACGTGGAGGGCATCACACCTGATTCCAGGGTGTTTCACTACGACCTTAAGGGCCTTGAACCGGTCCCCGTGGAACAGAAGGAGATCAGCGACCTGTACAGGGATATCCCTGTTGATGCGGTAGCAATCGGCTGTCCCCATTGTTCACCTGAGGAACTCGGTGCGATTGCTCAGCTGCTCGTGGGAAAACATGTGAAAAAACCACTGTACGTGTTTACGTCGAAAGCAGTCGCAGGGAATTCACGTGGATCAGTTGAGACCATTGAACGGAGCGGTGCACGGGTATTTGCCGATACCTGCATGGTCGTTTCACCCTGCATGGACTCCTTCCAGTCGGTCATGGTGAACAGCGGGAAGGCATTTACCTACGTCCCGAACATGTGCGGTGCGACATCACGGATTGGTACGCTTGAAGAGTGTATCGACGTTGCATGTTCCTGAGGCGGTGATGTTCCGGGGGCGGGGTATTCCGAAAACCCGCTGAAATATTTTGCTGCAATGCAAATTCCTGCCTGTTTCCTCCTTTTGGTGACGAAAGGCAGTCTCTACAATCCGGTAAGATATGGCGGAGCAAAAAGGGCCACGAAATAAATTATCATCGTGACCAGACCTGCCGGAATACCAATTTTTGCCCACTCCCTGCTGGTAATCCCGATTTTTCCTGCGGAAATGATATTCGGGATATTCCCAGGGATCAGCATGCCTCCCGCAATGATCAGTCCCATGAGGGCACTTTTTATCTGTTGCTCTGATAAAACAGGGTTAATTTCTGCAGCAGCGAGGGTTGCATTGTCAAGTACTGCAGAGATCATGTTTACCCAGTATAACGCGGAAGAGGGAATCGAAACGACATACTGGACGATTAAGGGCTTGAACCCTTCACCGAGGAAGATCAGGGCCATGATGAATACATAGACTTTCGCGGCACGGATTGCGACCTCTGAAAGGGTGTCCCGTTTGAGTTCACATACCAGCGACTCCTCGGACAATCCGCTCCGGTGGTAGAGAATTACTCCCACAATACCAAGTGCAATAATCCCCGGGAGGATATAGAGCCCGAGAAGGTCAAACAGGTAACCAAACCCGGCATAATACGGGGGACCGGAGAGCCTGGACGTGGCGATGGTCGACAGCGGTTCACCAAGTGGTGTGAGGGCGGCGCCAAGTCCAATCGAGAAACAGGCGACAATCGTGACACTTATTTTATCCCCCCTGTTGATGGGCAGGGCGCAGACCATCTCAACAAGGACCAGTGCCGCAAGGATAGCAGAGATGAGGCTTGAGACCAGCCCGAGAACAACGATGATTAAAAAAATGAATACCGGTATCGAGGTGTGGGCGATAGTCCAGAGAATAACTTTCTGGACCGCGTTGAAACAGAGATACAAAAAAAGGCCGAACAGAAGGACAATCTGGACGATGCCCACCGGGATCCCGAACACCGTGGTGATCAGGAGCGGTGCTGTCAGGGCTTCGGTGACGACGCTTGCAGTCCATCCAAATGTATAACCTTCTATGGTTGCAAAACCGGAGATGGTAAGGGCGACTACGCCGCAGGCCAGGAGAAATACCTCGAGGTTCTGCTCGACCAGCCTGGACCGGAACGGGCCGGTCAGCACAGCCAGGAGTAGTACCAATAACCCGATATCAACGAGCAGCATGCTGTCCATGTTCCTGTGATCCCCCGGAGAAAGATTACCTGATAATACAATTGTTTCAAGGCACATAATTGCCTACCATTCATTTCGCTCCGGGCCGGGTTGTCATTGCCTACCCGGATACCGGGGCCATTTCCCCCTGGTTCTCCTGTGGCCGGGGCCAGGCAGAAATACCAGGGATTTTTTACGTACTGTTCAATCAACATCCAGGCAAAAGACCCCCCCTCGTGCAACCTTGAGAACCCGGTGTTTTCGATCCCTGATTTTGAGAACGCGAAATACATTGGTAGCATCGGCTGAAAAAAGATGTTGTCAGGGGGAATGTATTTTTAATCAATGCATTCCTGTTTTTACTATATCCCTTCCGGTAGTCCGGCTTTGAATGAAGGACCCGGCGTAATCGCAAGGGGACCCTGCTGGCGGGATGCCAGGTACAATTGGGAGTGACTGGAATAATTCACAGAGCCTGGAGGAAAATCCGGAACAGGATACGCGCGTATTCAAATGTCGGGGACCTCCGGAATGAGAAGGATATCCCGGGACTGGTTAAAGCCCTCGGACATAATGACCCGGATATTCAGTACCTCGCAGTGGAGGCCCTTGGGGACCTGAAAGACCCGGCTGCAATTCCTCCCCTTGTAACCATTCTTTCCGAAGACCAGTACAGCGCAGTCCGTTGGAAATCTGCTGAAGCCCTTGCAAAAATCGGAACAGATTCAGTTGGGCCGCTGATCATCCTTCTTCGTCACCCGGATGAAGATGTCCGCTGGAAGGCCGCAATTGCACTTGGGGAGATCGGGGACGTTCGTGCCATAGACCCACTGATCTGGCTCCTTTGCGATGAGGACCGCTATGTCAAGGGAAGGGTGGCCATGGCGCTCGGGATGATCGGGCAGCCGGCCGTTTCTCCTCTCATCAGGGCGCTTACGACGGGTGATGGGAGTCTCCGGTGGGGTGCGGCTATTGCACTCGGGCGGATCCGTGATCCACGGGCGATTGCTCCACTGGTCCAGGCGCTTGGTGACAAGTATGAAAATGTGCGCTCCGAGGCACTGGCATCGCTGAAAGCAATGGAAAATGGGAATATTGACCTGTTTATCCAGCTGTTAAACGAAGTAGGGAATGAGGCACCGAAGGACTATATTGCAAATGCCCCGGTCGGGGAAGGGCCTGAAAGTCCCGGGTTTACAGACTTCCTGCAGTCTATTGACCCTGATATTCGGAAAAGATTACTAACTGCTCTCACGAGTGTTGGTGATCCCGATCTCGGACCATTGATCCATGACCTTTCCGGGAACTAAAAAAATGCCTGTTCTTCATTTTTTCTGTTCGTTTTTCCACAATTGTGTTCTGTAACCTGAAAGTTCAAAAATAATTAATTATATGTCCTGCGAAAGTGATTCAATTCACTGTGTACGGCACATATGACTACTCATGCCACCTCAGGGAACAGGAGATCTCGATCGAGGTCGAACGCTCCGCCCGCTACCTCACTTACAAAAGAGTATGCATGGGAGAATCCGTTGAGCGGACAATCGCTTCAAAAGACGGTTCAATCATCATTAATCCCGTGGAACCGCTAAACCTCCCAAAGGAGGTGACACGGTATCTTGAGGTACATTTCAAACCAATTTTCGTCGAACCGGAGACAACCCACAAGGTGTACCTTACCTTTCCGTTAGAGATCGGGGTGTTCATCCGGGCGAAGGAAGACAGCGATCTGCTCGATGTATTCTCACTTACAAAGCCGAAATATTCCCTGTACGGGCCACCCGACCATGGTTGCGTGACCCGCTGGCACGAAAGCAACATCTACCCGGATATCCCGGATACCGATCCTCTCCGGGAAGGGGTGATTGACCTTACTATCGTAAACGAGGGAAGGACATGGATCGAGGTATCAAGAGCGGTCTTTGTGAATGCAGGGATGGCCATCTGGTACGGGGATTATGTCGCAATGTCTGCAAGAATGGAGCTTTTTTCGAATGTCGTTGCTGAAACAAGAGTCCTTTCAACAACAGAAAAACCGGGTATGACAAGGTCACTGCCGGCATATTCTGCAAAAAAAGTATCAGTCGTCGAGATGGTAAACCAGATACCGTTTTATTCTACAAAAAAGGAATTTGTGCCGGAAAAAAAGGCATTTTTAATGGAATTCGGGTTGGGTGACGAGATTGCAGACGACTAACAGTACCCTTGATCTTACCTCGGTATTCGCAGGTGTCAGGGCATATGATGTCCTGGCAATTGTTGTGATCCTGGTCGTTGCGGTCATCATCGCAAAAATTGTCACCACGTTCATGAAACGGAAGCTCTCCGACCGGATGGAAAAATACGAGCTCAACATGCTGATCGCGGTGGTATGGTGGGGGATCATCCTGGTCGGTATTTTCATTGCCTCACCACATTTCAAGGTCGACCTTTCAGGGCTACTGGTTGCCGGTGGCATTATTGCTGTCATTATCGGGTTCGCCAGCCAGAGCGTGGTGTCTAATCTCGTGTCAGGGATCTTCCTGATTCTCGAACGGCCGGTAAAAATAGGCGATAATATCAGTATAGGGGATGTATCGGGGAACGTCGAGCATATCCAGATCCTCTCAACAATTGTACGTACGTTTGAAGGGATCTATGTGCGGGTACCCAATGAGAAGGTATTCACGTCTAATATCACGAATTTTGTATCAAACGTCGCCCGGAGGTTTGACTATAAAATTGGGATTGGCTACCAGGAGGATGCCGGCCGTGCGATCCGTATCATACAGGAAGTAATTGAGGAGGAGCCGTTTGCTCTTAAAAACCCAGAGCCTTCGGTTTTCGTCGATAAGCTCGGGGATAGCACGGTTGACCTTACCATCCGGATATGGGCCCCTTCCAAGGAATGGTATGACCTCAGGAAATCGTTACTGTTGAAAATAAAAACCACGCTCGAAGCAAACGGGATCGAGATACCCTACCCGCAACAGGTGGTCTGGGTGCAACAGGCACCCGTTGCTGAAGGAACCCGCCGAAAGACCGGGATGAACAAAGATAATGACCGGTGAATACATGGTATACCCATAACGGGAGAGTACCATCGCACCGCGTGAAAAGGAAGGAAAATCCATGGATAAAGAAGGGAACGGAAATACCAAAACGGCGAAACTGATAGGTGATCTTAGCAACCCGGATATTACCATACGACGTGAAGCGGTCAGGGAGCTCGGGGCAGCAGGTGAACAATCAGTACAACCACTTATCCGCTCGATGCATGAAAATAGTGACCCTGACTTCCGATGGTACGCCGCGAGTGCCCTTGTACTGACCGGTAAACCAGCAATAGATCCCCTGATCCTTGCCATGGAGGACAACGCCACTCCCGAGTTCAGGAAATATGCAGCTGCAGCGCTCGGACAGATTGGTGAGGCTGCGATTGACCCGTTGATTGAAGCCTTTTCCCGCGGGGACAAGGGGATGAAGGAATTCATCGCTCTTGCGCTGTGCAGGATCGGAGAGCCTGCTATACAGCCCCTTCAACAGCTGTTACATAACAATGATGAAGAAATACGGTCCTGTGCAGAACGTGTCCTATGGAAAATGGGTGAACCGGGTGTCCACGCACTGGTTGACGAGTATAATCCCACGGGTGTGGAAGAGGACGATCCGGAAACCTGATACCGGTCATAAGGTCCATCCGGATCCGTTACCGTTTGATCCCGGTAACGGATTAGACTGCGAGTGAGTTCGCACTCACCATATTACCAATTTTCATCTTTGTTGAAACCCTGTATACTTTAAAAAGAAGAAATACATTGACAGGAGGGGGTCCCCCTCCCTCCC
>JBAXTR010000060.1:0-9968 GCA_037130095.1 Methanomicrobiales archaeon | reverse complement strand
CGGTAGTGATATTCCTGAGCTATTCAACCGAAGCGGTATTACGGGGTTTTCACCTGAAAAAAGGTACAGAACCCCCAATCACTGAGGAGGAAATTAAAATCCTTATTGAACAGGGGGCGGAGGCCGGCGTATTTGAGGAGGCAGAAGCTGACATGGTTGAAGGAATATTTAACCTTGCAGACCAGAAGGCCGGGAGGTTCATGGTCCTCCGTCCTGATATCGTAGCGCTTGATATCAATGAAGACCCGGAGAAGACCTGGATAAAGATGGTAGAAAGCAGGCGATCATATTTTCCGGTCTACCGTGATGAACTCGATAACTTTCTTGGAATCGTCGCAATCAGGGACCTATGGGTTCAGGTAGTTGAAGAAAAGCCGATGGATATCGAATCGGTAATCACCACCCCATTATTTGTTCCGGAAAGCGTCCCTCTGCTCAAACTGCTGGATTATTTCAGGAAGGAGGGGTTGCATATCGCAATGGTGGTAGACGAGCTCGGCAACATCCAGGGACTTATCACCCTCCACGATATCCTCGAGGCGATAGTTGGTCACCTGCCTACTGATGATGAACCCATTGAGGCGGAGATTATTCTACGTGCGGATGGATCGTGGCTCATGGACGGATCAGTAACGGTTGAGAATTTCCGGGAAAGTATCGGGGTCGAAATAAGACCGGATGAACAGGCAGACAGGTTTCATACGCTTGCAGGATTCGTCATGCTTCAGCTCCAGCGTATTCCAAAAACCGGTGACCGTTTCGACTGGAACGGGTTTTCATTCGAGGTTGTCGATATGGACGGAATGAAGATTGATAAGGTACTCGTCTCCAGGACACCCCCAGAAATTAAACAGGACTGATAGGTACATTCAGATGAAAATGTAAATACCCGGACTTGCCAGTTAGGGAATTCATAATCAGGTCACTTATATTCTTGCGCAAAGAAGGTGAAAAGCACTACGGTTAAATTTTAAAAACGCCTTAAAACCTGAAACTGATTTAAAATTGAATTAATTTAGGTGATTGTGTAACTCTTGCCCCTAACTTGATGAAAGGGGCGAGCAGAATGACAAATGTGAACATAACTGATTTCATAAGTATTGCATCGGATGAACTTATGGCAGAATTGTCAATCAACCGCGCTGGTTACGATATAAGGTTTTATTTCCGGATGACTACCTGCGATTCAGAAATATAAAATGTTGAAAACGTTGCCAGATTGAAAAATAGTTAAATATATCTTTTTTAATTGACCATTATAAGGTCCTTTTTCACAGATACATTACTTACAATAGTTCCGCTGCCGGGCTCATATCTAATGAGGGTCTGGTTGACAGTATACACACCCGGGTACCGGTATGTATGGACTTGATTTGCACCAGTTGCCGTCATCCCATCGCCGAAAGCGTAAGTAATTCGCGTCGGATTCCCTACAGACTCATCCTCGAAAGTAACTATCAATGGGGCAGTGCCATTTACCGGGGATGCGGTAAAATTCGCGATCAGCGGAACTGTCGGCTCGGCATTCACAATAATAATATTTGTTTTTACCATGGAGCTGTTCACAACGGAATTCGTCGCAGCATCATATTTCGAGATCGACTGGGTTATCGTATAATTGCCGGGATACTTGTAGGTATGGACAGGGTTCGGACCTGCTATATTGATACCATCCCCAAATTTATAATTAATCCGGGTAGGATTGCCGACGGATTTGTCAATACATTGCACGGTTAAGGGAACAGTTCCGTTTGTCTGAGAGACGGTGAAATCTGCAACCAGTACAAGCGGTGGAACGGCATTTACGCTGATTACATTTGTTTTTACCATGGAGCTGTTCACAACGGAATTCGTCGCAGCATCATATTTCGAGATCGACTGGGTTATCGTATAATTGCCGGGATACTTGTAGGTATGGACAGGGTTCGGACCTGCTATATTGATACCATCCCCAAAATTATAATTAATCCGTGTCGGTCCCCCCGTGGACTTATCAGTGCATGTAACGGTTAGCGGGGCAGTACCACTCACAGGATCAACCGTGAAGTTGGCTGCGAGTCCCGCCGGGAGTTCCAGCTGTACTACCCAGAAATCTGAGAGCCCGTTGTTCCCGGTGACTTCACCATCACGTGAGGAGGAGTACCCGACAAGCGAGAACTTGTTGTTCCCGGAAAGGCCCGGCTTTATGCTCTGGCCCACATCCTGGCCTGAACCCCCGAGGGATTTCTGCCAGAGGACTTTTCCTGCCCCGTTGAACTCGACGACCCAGTAATCCCCACCACCATGGTTACCCCTGACTTCTCCGTCCGTGGAATAGGAAACACCAAGTGCAACATAGTTACCGTCAGGGGTCATTTCAAGGTCATATGCAACATCGTTATCCGACCCGCCGAAACATTTCCGGGAAAGGAGCGTCCCATCCGTGGAGACGGTCGCCCACCAGTAATCGAACCCCCCGTGATTCCCACTAATATCCCCGTCATTGGAGTTCGTTAGTCCCATCACGGCGTAATTCCCTTCAGGGGTGACAAAGATTTCCGTACCTTCGTCATGGAGGCTCCCGCCAAGGCATTTCTGCCAGAGGAGTGTACCTGCTTCATCGAGCCTGAACAACCAGGCATCGTACGATCCATGGTTCCCGCTTACATCACCGTCGTTTGAATACGTGCATCCAATGGCGATGTACCCGCCTCCCGCGACTGGCAGGATATTTTCACCAAAATCATCACCTGATCCACCGAGTAATTTCTCCCATATAATTGTCCCGTTCTGGTCGGATTTAACAATCAGCACATCGTACCCCCCGTGGTAATCAGGGCTCGCTGGGTCATAGTACGACTGGCCGATCATGATCATGCCCCCGTCAGGGGTCTCTTTGCCGTCTACCGCGTAGCTCGCACTCCTTCCCGGGTATATCTGTTTCCAGAGCACCTTCCCGGAAGTGTCCATCTGTATGTTCCATATTGCGTACGCGTTCTTGTTGTCCGAGAAGTCCCCGTCCTGGGACCAGGTGAAACCTGATAACAGGAAGGTGCCGTCGCTTAACCGTTCGATGCAGCTTACATCGTCATCCATTGAACCCCCGATGGTCTTTTGCCATACCTTCGTCCCGGTGGCATCCAGTTTCGCCACCCAGACATCCCTCATACCATACGAGACCGTGATGTCCCCGTCGGTTGAACTGGTTTCACCGACGACGATGTAGCCCCCGTCATCGGCTGGCTGGATGGAATATGCGTAATCTTCACCAGAACCGCCAAGGGACTTCTGCCAGACAAGCCCGGTGTTGTCTGCCAGTGCCGGTATTGCGACCAGGCAGAGCAGGATGGCAAGTGCAGCTATTCCAGCTCCAGCAGGTAGATTTTTCATCGCTGTTTCACCTCCGTCGTGATAGTCACTTTAGGACTTGTAATCCTGTGAAGCGGGACAGACCCGGCTGCCGTGACCGTGTTTACTATTTTCCCGGGCGCACTATTCACCTGGACGGTCATATTGATCGTAATGGTACTCCCGACCGGCAATTTACCAATCCCTGGAAGATGTGGAGGGTCCCAGTAAATACGGGATGTCACAAAGTCCTGGGGTTTTGGGTTCGCCTCGATATATTTTACATCCTTGGGCAGCATGTCTTCGACATCCACCCCTTCCATGTCCTGTGTCCCGTTATTGTTAATCAGGATAGTATATTTGAGAGTCTTCGATTGCGATAGGATGACCGTTGTTTTGTCAGCCGTGATGGTAACGTTGATCGACGGGCCTCCCGCGACCTGCAGGGGGATGATCCCCGTGCCTTTTATTGGGATGTTACCGGTTGCAAGCCCGGTTGCCTCTCCGACATTTGTGTAGGCCCCGTTGGCATTGTCAGGGAATTTTCCGGTCACCTGGTAGGTGCGGCTTGCTCCGGGGGATAGCCCCCCGGTATCCCAGCTGACCGCATTTCCGGAGACCCTGCCGCCAGGACTGCTCGAGACGTAGGTCATCGTGTACGGGAGGTAGTCAGACACCACAACACCTGAAACCTGGCCTGACCCGGTAGCGGTCACGGTGACGTTGAATGTCACGGTACTGCCCGGACCGGTTTTAGCCGGTGCGACCACGCTCACGGCGAGGGATGAATCAACAGGAGAAGCCGGACTCGCCTTCGCATACCATCCCGGGGGTATAACAAGGTCCTGTGCAAGTACCCCGCCACCCGATCCACCCTGCTGGCCGACTTTCCACCAGTTGACGGTCACACTCTCTTTGTGCGGGTTCCACGCGACGAAGGTCAACTGGTTATACGGTGAAATGAATGCTGCCGTGAGCGGCTGGGACAGCCCCTTTTTTGCTGCATCGGAAGAGTACCCAAAGTACGAGAAGTCGGGTGTCCCGTAGGCATCAATCGCCCAGAACCAGTTCAGGACTTCGGACTGGCTCGTGGCATCTTCGGTCTTCGACTTCATGGCATTCCACCAGGTCCCGAGGTCGTACGGGTACTTCCCGGGGTTAGTGTTCCGCGAGGACTGGATCGTATTCCAGTACCACCGGTACGGGGAGAGCGGGATATTGGGTGCTGATTTGTCCCTGATCCCGACAAGTGCACGCTGCTGGTTGACCGCTGAAAGGTAAGGGATCCCGTCCGGATCTGAAAGATCGCAGAAACCGCCATTCGGAGCGTAATCAAGGGCCCGTTCGGAGAGCTCCATGTAGTTCTGGCCCCTGCCAAACGAGAGGGTATACCCTGCGATCGGGAGCCAAATGTTAAACATTGAGGATGTGGGGGAGACCCCGAACTCCGAGGCTGTCTGCACAACCGCCTGGGGCATCTTCGGTGCGAACGATGTCGTTTTCGGGTACCCGGGTGGCATGACCGGCCAGCTGGACGATACTTTAGGGTTCCCCCAGTTGTACCAGCGGTCCCACATGCTCTCACCCATCGAATACGCCTTGGGGTCCGCGGGTGTACTTGCTACCGCGACATAATCACCGTTCTTAGACCATTTTGCTGCAGTAGGTGCCGCGATGCCCGTCGAATCGGGGACATAGGAGAGTTTCTTGTCAAACCAGTAGGCGTCGGCATTGTAGAGGTTTGTCGTGTAGAGGTAGATCCCGGTATCGGCAATGTCCTGCCGGTTCGTTACCGTCCCCCACATCACGATGCCTGCCCAGGCCTGCATCGTCTCCCCGAGGGAGTTGTCGTCTTTCCCATCCTCGAGGAGCGAGCCACGACCAACACCACCACCCGGACCCGTCTGCGGGAGCCCCTGTGTCCATGCCTGGCCGGCCCACTGGTCAAAGAAGTTCATCTTCGAATATTTCAGCTCCGGGTTCCGGTAATATGCGGAGGCCCGGTCCGGGTCGTAGGCGATCGCCATGACGAGCTGGTCGATTAAGGTACCATAGTTCTCGCGGTTCGCCCACGCGGGGTCAAACCATGCGGCCTGTGCGGCAGCTGTGATGAGGTACCCGTGGAGGTAGTGGATATCGTTCCATTCCGAGGTACCGCCGAAACCGTCCTCACCCCATTGCCTCGGGTACGTGACGCTCATGTCAGTCATCGGCCAGTACCCGTACGCGGGGGCTGAATCATTGGTGTCCGGTCCCTGTGATGGGTACATGTGAAGTGTACCGAGCCTCGGGTCGGAGAGGAAATAGTACGGGGAATACTGGTTTGATGCGCCGGTTGTTTTCTTCGATGTCCGGAATGCCTTTTGCTGGGTGTAAAGGGCAAAGAAGTCCTCAATGCCCTGCACGTTCCGTGAAAGCGCGAGTTTCGGGTCGTACGGGCTATTGTAATACTTTGTATACCATTCGGTCCCTTTCCAGCCATCGCCCGGGTTCCACGGGGTGATATTGTACTCGGTGATCCCGGTGATCTCCGGGTTCGTGGTGGCAATATCCCCGAGTCCCTTCAGGACTGCCAGTTTTGCCGACATGAACCTGACTTTTTTCGCCAGGTTGTAGGCCGCGTTCTGGTCGCCGCCGTCGAGTTCGGTATTGAGGGGGGGATTGGTCCCGAGGTTTTTCCAGGTATACCCTTCCTCGTCATTATTGACAATATTCCAGAGCGGGACACCGTCCATTGTCGCGTTCTTGTCCATCGGGGGCATGAAGGGCAGGAGGTTGTTGTAGACATAGGTCGTGGAGAAGGAACTCACACCGACGGGGAGGAGTTTCCCTTTCGCGATCCAGTACTGGTAGTGACCGTTGTTTATGGCAGGCATCGATGTGGCCCACTGGCCGGGTGCTGATGGCCCGACCTTGTCCCGGGCGAGGTCACCGTCATATACCGGCTTGTCCCTGCCGTCACTGAACGTCTCGTACTGGTGCCTCTGGAGGAGCATCACCGTCTTTCCCGCAGCCCCGCTCCCGGCCGGGCCATGGTTCTGGGTCGTCGGGGTGTAGGTCGTGTGGAGGAGACCTGATGCCCGGTCAACCTGGTACGTTACCGCGGTATTGGTGACATAGTTAAAGGCATAGGGGGCAATTGCCCCTGCCCAGGCCGTGGACTCGGTGATGGTCTGGTCCCTGGTTGGCATAAAGGAATCGGGATTTGCCGATCCCCGTGGATAGGCGACGACCGGCAGACCCGCTATCACAAAGTGGCGGGAACCACCTGCCGTAAGGGGTGTGAGCGATATCCCGTGGTCAGGGAAGACGGTCGCATTAAAGGCTGATGTTTCATAGAAGACTGCAAAAAAGTTCCAGTTTGTGACAGTTTTTGCAACCACGCCTCCAATGAACTGGTCGTCCTGGTTTGTGCCGACCAGGTAACAGCCGAGGCCCGGAATACCCGTATCAACGGGAGCGACATAGACATGCCCCCGTTCGACGTTGTTTGTATTAAATGGCGGCCCGGTATAGAACTGGAATGCCATGGACTCGTTGGCCGGAACGTTGTTCCAGGTGAACCACGTAAACGGCGATCCCTTGGCCATGGTAAGTTTCAGTTGTTCATTGGAATTTTTCCTGTCGAGCTGGAAATCGATGTCCCAGTCCCCCATCCGGTCAGTCACGAGGTTGTCGGGAAACGCCGTTCCCCACCCGGGCTCGGTATCGGTAAGATTAACAGCAGGGAATACCCTGAGACCGGATACCCACTCCCCTTTCTGGCTGATCTCACGTGTTTTATCATCAGGTGAGAAGGTCGTTGACCCCGCCGTGCAGCCGTTTTTACCATACTCTGACCCGTCAGCTGCAGCAGGAATTGGCATGGAGAAGACGAGCCCTTTTACCCGGCCCTGCCCATCGGCGTTGGCATATGCGTTCCGGAAGGTAAGGCTGAGCGGGTCCGCGTACAGGGTCGACTGGACGAACGGGGTCCAGCATTTGACAAATGTGCCGTTATTGTTATAGGGCATAACGTACTGGAGAGAATTGTTCGGCCATATGGTATATCCGGCCCACGAGTGCAGGCCTTCGATGAGCTGCCCGTCTTTCATATTATTTGTCACCGGGGCCTTTTCGGCAAGGATAGGAGTCGGGTTTAAGCACCAGTTGCAGGTGATGGGGGCACTCCCCCGCCACTGGCAGTTATCAGGACGTTCAGTCTGGACATACGCCTTCCCGAGCTGGATGGTCCCCGCGGTGACCACTCCCGAAAATGCGAAATTTACGATAAATATTATGGCAAGAAGAGAAAGAATCTGTGATCTTTTTATTGGAAGCGATGATGACATAATTTTAAAAAATGTAATTGACAGATAAATAGATTTTGAAATAGGAATTCCTCAAATACGCAGGATATTAAATATTTCGTTAAATAAATGAAAATATCGCTAAATTTTAAACATTGATGGATATTTGTCCGGGCGTGCGAGGGAGAACCAAAAGAAACTTTCCGTTTGTTTACATAATCTTTGATAAGTACTATACCTCTTGACGAAATTCACCTTCCTTAATAGATTTCCTGCCAGTAGGAAAAATCAAAATGCATCTTTTAATAGCCTTAAAATGCAATTATGTGGCAATATTATCTCAAAATAATAAAAAAGTGCCTCAGCCCGGATTTGAACCGGGGACAACCAGATCTTCAGTCTGGCGCTCTCCCAAACTGAGCTACTAAGGCGCGGGATTACATATTTGACGTAAAGATTAATAAATGATTTGCATTCTGACAAAACAACGTGAGATCCTATCCTTTTTTATATCTGCATGCTGGATCATTTGAGGATGGGTATCAGGTTGCTGAAGGGTAAAGAAGAGGAAATGCCGGAGATTGGTCTTGTCAGGGACAGGCCATCTCATGTAATTCATCTGACACATAACGACCTTGATGCCGCCGGGGCCGATGCAATTCACCGCATGAAATTCGGGGAGATTGTCTCTATTTTTTCATCTGTGGGAAAATTTCCGCTCCTGCTCAACGCAATCGCAGATCTCCCGGGTAACGGGGACCTTATCAGTATCAGTGATCTCGGATTCCCGCGTGGTGCTGAAAGATCAGTAAAAAAACTGAAAAATAACAACTGGAAAGTCGAATGGCGTGATCACCATCGCTGGACCGATGAAGAAGTCGCCATTGTTGAAAAAAATGTTGACCTCCTTCATATTGACACGAATATGTGCGGGTGCGGTATATGTGCGGCAGACCTAGAGCCGGAAAACCCGGTTGCATCTGAAGTTGCGAGAGTTGTCTGTGATTATGACCTGTGGAAGAATGAGGACCCAAGGGCTGCGGTACTCGGACAGGTCCTCCAGAGACGGGAAAATCTAACCCATGTACGTGACTGTCTTAAAAACGGTGTCTTCTCCGATCCCCTGATTGAGAAAGAGTACACCGATATCAGGAAGGAAATGGAACAAATGATGGAGAAAAGCCGGCGGAAAACGGTCATAATGGGGAGTAAGTATAAAATTGCATTTGCCCCGCTTTGTGGGTACCCGAGTGAGACCGCAGCCTACCTCAGGAAAAACCTCAACTCCGACATCGAGGTAATAATTTCCCGGGGGGGTAGATTTTCCCTGAGGTCTGTGCCACCGATAAGTCACCTGATTACAAGGGAATACCGGGGTGGAGGCCACCCGCATGCTGCCGGCGGTAATTTCGATTTTTCATGGAAAGACAGGGTGTTATTTTTATTATTTGGAAAAAATCACCATTTCGAAAAATTTACAGAAATTGCAGAGTCATTCTGACGGGGCCTGGAAAATGGCTGCATTATCAATTTTTTTCCAGTATTCAGGGCAATATTCATGGCAGTAACCACCTGCTATAATGTGATCCTTTTCCCAGTGTTCTAATGATTTTTCCAGCCCGGAAATTGAGGGGTCGATAAGTACAAGGTTATCAACGGGATATTCCTCTTTAAGGTTGATGACCAGGTCGATGGATATACCAGGTACAGCAATTGTCCTCTGGTGTTCAAGGAGCAGTTCAAAACCTTCCTGGTCAGGGTTGGTAACAAAGAAGAGAATTTTTTTCCCGCATAATGCTTCAAGTTCCTCTTCATTGACGCGGTCGCAGATAAGGACATGACCATCGGCCCCTGAATCCCGCATTTCACGCATCAACCGGCGGAACCAGAAGAACAGGTTTCTTGATGCTTCTTCGGGATCCCCATAGTAATTATCAGTAATTTCAAGCTTTCCCGGAGCCGGCATGGCGACCCATGTCGGGTCTGGTTTTTTAACGACTTCCCGGATATCTGTTTTAACAAGACCCGGGTCAAGCCCTAACTCCCCGGTAATTTCCCCATTAACTATCCCCACGAGGCATTCCCGGAGGCGTTCTCCATAGAATGTGCCTCCGGCGCAGGGAACATCAATTTCAGCCTACCGCTGGTATGCCAGTGGATTCTGGAACCAGTAACGGACCAGGTCCCCACCAAGGCCTGCCCTTGACTGCATCCATCTGACAAGCTCCTCCTTATCCTGGCATGGATCTTGCTCTGATCCAAGAGAACGGGTCTGAAATTTAATTTTTTTACTCATTGTATCATCTTATTTATATCATCACTTCAAGAAATAGTGTGATGATCAGGAAACCA
>JBAXTR010000006.1:0-19034 GCA_037130095.1 Methanomicrobiales archaeon | reverse complement strand
GGGGTTCAAATCCCTCCGGGCCCGCTGCCACGGTACAGCCTGTGGGTTTTTATTTGGTGATGCATCTGGAGGAGACGCAATTTATGAAAGAGGGGGTTTTTTAATGAGCACCAAGCTGAATGTGCTTGAACATGTGATGGTGCCGGACCATAAAATCATGAGTGAGGAGGAGGTTAGCACATTATTCTCCACCTACAAAATCACGAGCGAACACCTGCCAAAAATATATCATGACGAACCAGCGGTAAAAATAATCGGAGCAAAAGTAGGGGATGTGGTACGGACCATCAGGACCAGCCACACCGCCGGTAGAGCAGAGTCATACCGGCTTGTCGTAAAAAGACCCAAAAAATAAAGGGAGCTGATATTTCTGATCGACAGAAGCATTTTATCAAGGGCATATTTTTCACGGGAGCATGTGGCGCGCCACCAACTTGACTCCTACAACAATTTTCTTCTTCGCAACCTCCAGAAAGTTGTGAATGAGCAGCGGGTCATCGAGACCGACATAGAGATCCGTGGCAAAAGTAATACACCGGTATGGGTTGAGTTAGGGAAAATCGAGGTTCGAAAACCGCTCGTCCGCGAAGCAGACGGGTCGCAGGGGGACTTGTTTCCAAGCGAAGCAAGACTTCGCAACCTGACATATGCAGCACCAATCCAGCTTGAACTCACCCTTGTCCAGGGAGAGGACCGGCAGGAGCCAATAATGACCACGATCGGACAACTCCCGATCATGATCGGCTCTGCGTCCTGCAACCTTTTTGGCATGAGTGATGATGAGCGGATACTTCATGGTGAAGACCCCTATGACCCGGGTGGCTTTTTCATTGTTAACGGGACTGAAAGGGTCCTGATGACGCTTGAAGATCTTGCATCAAACAAGATCATGACGGAGTTCACCGAGCGGTATAATGAGAGGATCTACGTTGCCAAGGTGTTCTCACAATATCGTGGTTACCGGGCACTTGTCGTCGTTGAACGGAACAGGAAGAACCTGCTTGAAGTATCGTTCCCGTCAGTTGCCGGCCACTTAAAGTTCGTCGACCTGATGAGAGCGCTCGGTATGGTAAGTGATCACGATGTCGTAAACGCAGTATCGACGGATGAGGACATCCTGACCTTCATGATGCAGAACCTCGAGGAAAGCGAGTGCGACAGCGTGGACAGCGGTGTAATGTATGTCGGTAAGAAACTTGCACCAAACCAGACAAGGGACTACCAGCGGAAACGGGCTGAATTCGTCCTTGACAATTACCTGCTCCCACACCTCAATTACCTCATGCCGTTCGGCATGAAAGAGGGAGATGAGGGGTACCGCGAAACGGTCGAGAGTGTACGCCTTGCAAAGGGACACTTCCTTGGCCGGATGGCAGAGGCCTGTTTTGACCTTGTCCTGAACAAGCGCAGGATCGATGATAAGGACCATTACTCAAACAAACGCCTGAAACTCGCAGGGGACCTCATGGAGGACCTATTCCGTATTTCACTCAACCGTCTTACGAGGGATATCAAGTACCAGCTTGAGCGGGCAAGTATGAGGCACCGGGACCTCTCAATAGGTACGGCAGTGCGTGCGGACGTTCTTACCGAGCGCCTGTTACACCCTCTCGCAACAGGGAACTGGGTAGGTGGCAGAACAGGTGTTTCCCAGCTGCTTGACCGTGTTGATCACATGAGCGTGCTTTCGCACCTTCGTCGTGTTATCTCCCCGTTGTCCCGTTCCCAGCCCCATTTCGAGGCACGTGACCTTCACCCGACACAATGGGGTCGGATCTGTCCGAGTGAGACCCCGGAAGGGCCGAATTGTGGCCTTGTCAAAAATTTCGCCCAGATGGTCGAAGTCAGCAAAGGGGTAACCGATGAGGAAGAAGTTATCAGGATATTATACAGCCTTGGTGTAGACCAGATCAAGGGGGACGTCCGATGAAAAAATCAAGAGTATTCGTTGATGGTGCATTGATCGGGCTCGCCGATGACCCGCAGGCGCTCGTTGCCCAGACCAGGGCAATGCGGCGTCAGGGAGCGTTGTCAACCGAAGTGAACGTCTCCTACAAGGAATTTAATAACGACGTGGTAATTCATACCGACCGGGGCCGGGCGCGAAGGCCGCTGATTGTCCTCCATAACGGAAAACCATTAATAACCCCGGATGATATTGAAAAACTGCGTAAAAACGAGATAAACTTCAACTATTTCGTCCAGAAAGGGTTCATCGAACTGATTGATGCCGAGGAAGAGGAGGACCTTTTCATTGCGATCAATCCTGACGATATCACGGTCGAGCACACTCACCTCGAGATTGACCCCTCCCTGATCCTTGGGATCGGTGCTGCACATGTCCCGTTCCCTGAACACAACGCAAGTCCGCGTGTCACCATGGGTGCAGGGATGGTCAAGCAGGCACTTGGGTTCGCGGATGCAAATATGAAACTCCGGCCAGATACCCGGGGACACCTGCTCCATTATACCCAGAAGCCCCTCACACACACCCAGGCATCAGAACTTATCGGCTCTGATGACCGGCCGGCCGGGCAGAACTTTGTTGTTGCCATCCTGAGTTATGAAGGGTTCAACATTGAAGATGCGTTGATCTTCAACAAGGCGTCGATTGACCGCGGCCTTGGCAGATCCCATTTCTTCAGGACGTACGAAGGCGAAGAACGCCGGTACCCCGGTGGGCAGATTGACCGGATAGAGGTCCCTGACGAGGAAGTGACAGGTGCCCACGGTGCAGAGTCCTATAAGAACCTCGATGAGGACGGGGTAATAAACCCGGAGACGGTCGTCGCGGAAAAGGACGTATTGATTGGGAAGACCTCGCCGCCAAGGTTCCTTGAAGAGCCTACCAGTGACCTGATTACAGTCGAAAAACGACGTGATACATCGGTCACCATGCGGAGTAACGAGCATGGGATCGTTGATACGGTTATCATCACTGAAGGTGAGAACAGTTCCCGCCTGGTCAAGGTCCGAACAAGGGATTTAAGGGTTCCCGAGGTAGGAGACAAGTTCGCATCCAGGCACGGGCAAAAAGGGGTTATCGGACTCATTGCTTCCCAGGAAGACATGCCGTTTACTGAAGCAGGAGTCGCACCAGACCTTGTCATTAACCCGCATGCAATCCCTAGCCGGATGACTGTCGGCCACATGCTGGAAATGATCGGAGGAAAAGTCGGGGCCCTTGAAGGACGCCGTATTAACGGTACCGCGTTTAGCGGGGAACTCGAGGCAGATATACGGGGTTCGCTTAAAAAACTCGGCTTCTCTCATACCGGTCGCGAGATAATGCACGATGGAATCACAGGGAAACAGTTCAATGCCGATATCTATGTCGGTGTGATCTATTACCAGAAACTCTACCACATGGTTTCATCAAAAATGCATGCCCGTTCCCGTGGACCGGTACAGGTCCTTACACGCCAGCCTACAGAAGGAAGGGCACGTGAAGGAGGTCTCCGGTTTGGTGAGATGGAGCGTGATGTCATGATCGGACATGGTGCTGCGATGGCATTGAAAGAGCGTCTTCTGGATGAGTCCGATAAAGTACAGGAATATGTCTGTGCCCACTGCGGTATGATCGCGATGCTCGACCGTAAGTCTAATTCGACACGATGCCTGGCTTGCGGGGGTGAGACCGATATTTACCCGGTCGAGATGAGTTACGCGTTCAAGCTGCTCCTCGACGAGATGAAGAGTATGGGTATTGCGCCCAGACTGAAATTAGAGGACGTGGTGTAGGAGGGGAATCATGCCAAGCCCAAAACGAATAGGAAAAATTGAAGTCGGCCTGCGCGCCCCGAAAGAGATCAGGACAATGAGCGTGCGGAAGATCATCTGGGCTGATACCTACGATGATGATGGTTTCCCTTATCCGCAGGGACTTATGGACCTGAACCTCGGTGTAATTGACCCCGGTCTGCGGTGCAAGACCTGCGACCAGAAGGCAAGCGAATGTCCCGGTCATTTCGGTCACATAGAACTTGCAAAACCGGTTATCCATGTCGGTTACACGCGGCTGATCAGGAAACTCCTCCGTGTGACCTGCAAGAGCTGCTCACGACTCCTTCTCTCTCCAGAAGAGATTGAAAAAGTCATAGGAACTGAGGAAGACGCGACAGGCGATGTACTATCTGAAAAAGACATCAAGAAAGAAAGGGTATGCCCGCACTGCGCTGAACAGCAGCTGAAGATCAACTTCGAGAAACCTACGACATTTTCAGAGGTCCAGGTTGAGGAAGGCAAAAAGATCGAGCACAAGCTGACACCCGCGGACATCAGGTCCCGGCTTGAGAAGATCCCTGACGAAGACCTCCGTCACCTCGGTATTAACCCCGATGTAGCACGACCGGAATGGACGATTCTCACCGTGCTGCCTGTACCGCCTGTGACGATGCGACCGTCAATTATCCTTGAGAATGGTCAGCGGTCGGAAGATGACCTGACCCATAAACTTGTTGATATCATCAGGATCAACCAGAGGTTCAAGGAAAACCAGGATGCGGGGGCCCCCCAGCTGATCATTGAAGACCTCTGGGAACTGCTGCAATACCATGTAACGACCTACCTTGACAATGAAGTGGCAGGGTGTCCCCCGGCACGCCACCGCAGTGGCAGACCGTTAAAGACGCTCTCTCAACGACTCAAGGGAAAAGATGGTCGTTTCCGCGGATCGCTTTCAGGTAAGAGGGTGAATTTCTCCGCACGTACCGTGATCTCCCCTGACCCGAACCTGAGCGTTATCCAGGTTGGGATCCCGCTGGCAATTGCAAACGAGATGTCGATACCGGTGCATGTAGCGCCGAATAACATTGATGAACTCAAGGCAATGGCAAGGAACGGGCCGAACCGCCCCACCCTTAACCATCCCTGCGGCGCCAACTACGTTATCAGACCTGACAAACGCAGGCTCCGTCTCGCGGAAGGAAATCTTGACACCGTTGCTGACATGATTGAGCCCGGGTGGACCGTGGAACGGCAGCTCCGGGACGGAGATATTGTCCTGTTCAACCGGCAGCCGTCCCTTCACCGCATGAGCATCATGTCCCACCGTGTAAAGGTAATGGATGGGAAGACATTCAGGCTTAACCCTGCAGTATGCCCGCCATACAATGCGGATTTTGACGGGGATGAAATGAACCTCCATATCCCCCAGACAGAAGAGGCAAGGGCTGAAGCTGCAATACTTGTTGCAGTCCAGGAAAATATCCTCTCACCAAGGTTTGGCGGCCCGATTATCGGAGGTATCCATGACCACATATCCGGGGTCTTCATGCTCACCAACCAGGTACGCTGGTTCACGAGGGAAGATATCCTTTACCTGCTTAAGGCCACGGATATCGAACACCTCCCACCCCCTGTAAAGGAAGAGGAAGGTGTCCCGATGTGGACCAACAAGCAGGCCTTCTCCGTTATTTTACCTGACGGCCTGAACATGGTCTTCAAGGCAAGTTCATGCGCCAATTGTGATACCTGCAAGCGGGATACGTGCGAACGGGATGCGTATGTGCAGATAGTCGATGGAGAATTAAAATCAGGGACCATTGACAAGAAGGCTATCGGGGCATTTGATGGCCAGATTGTCCAGCGTGTTATCCGGCAATACGGGATGAAACGTGCCGCTGATTTCATAGACGATATGACGAAACTCTCGATCCGCTCGATCATGCTGGACGGGTTCTCGTTTGGTATCGATGATGAAGATCTCTCAAAGACCGAATACGGGCAGATAACCGAGGTCCTTGATGGTGCCGTGATGGATGTGCAAAAGAGGATCCGTATCTACGAAGACGGGCAGCTCGAACCTATGCCCGGCCGTACCCCGGAAGAAACCCTCGAAATGCAGATCATGCAGGTCCTTGGGAAAGCCCGTGACCGTACTGGTGAGATTGCAGGCCGTCACCTCGGGCTTGGGAACAGTGCCGTGGTAATGGCAGTCAGTGGTGCAAGAGGTTCGATGCTTAACCTGACTCAGATGGCAGGTTGTGTCGGCCAGCAGTCCGTCCGTGGAGAGCGTATCATGCGAGGGTACGATGACCGGACACTCCCCCATTTCAAGAAAGGGGACCGGGGATCGGATGCCCATGGTTTTATTAAACACAGCTACAAAGGCGGGCTCAATGCAACCGAATTCTTCTTCCACGCAATTGGTGGTCGTGAAGGGCTTGTCGATACGGCAGTCAGGACATCCCAGAGCGGGTACCTGCAGCGGCGTATGATCAATGCATTGCAGGACCTGAAGGTTGCGTATGACGGGACTGTCAGGACAACGGGCGGCCGTATCATACAGTTCACGTATGGTGAAGATGGAACCGACCCCATGAAGAGTAGCTTTGGTGACCCGGTGGATGTAAAAGGAATTGTAGAAAGTATCCTGAAGGAGGAGGTTTAGATGACTCCCGAACAGGAAGAAATCATTGACAACGAGTCGCTGCCGGTTAAGACGAAAGAACAACTGAAAAAGTACCTCGCAGAGAAAAATGTCAGCGACGACCAGTTTACTCAGATAATCAAGCAGGTCAACTCTGAATACAAGAGTACAAGAATTGAGGCATGCGAGGCGGTCGGGGTTATTGCAGCACAGTCCATCGGAGAACCTGGTACCCAGATGACAATGCGTACGTTTCACTACGCGGGTGTCGCCGAGATCAACGTTACCCTTGGACTTCCGAGACTGATCGAAATCATGGATGCGAGGAAAGAACCGAGTACTCCCACGATGACGATCTATCTCGAGCCTGACTTTGGTGCAGACCGTGACCGTGCCCGTGAGGTGAGCTGGCAGATAGAAGCCGCGACCCTCCAGGAGTTCGGAGATATCACTATCGATATGGAAAACATGCAGATCGTGGTTCATCTGAATGCAGCCGTATGCGAGAAAAGGAAAATTCCGGTCGCCACGATCATTGAGACCGCACCCCGGAAGATCAGGGAACGGCGCCATTACCGTGATTTTGAACACGAGATCGATGAAAAGGATGCAATCATAAACTTCATGCCAAAGAACCGTGAGAGTTACCAGAACCTCTTCCAGCTCGCGGAGCATGTGCGGAATGTGATTGTACAGGGCATCGATGATATCGAACGTGTCGTCGTCCGGAAGGAGAGCGGGGAGTATATACTTTATACTGAAGGCTCAAATCTAAAGGATGTATTCGATGTTGAAGGTGTAGATACCAGGCGTACCCGCACTAACAACATCAATGAGATCTCACAGGTCCTTGGTATTGAGGCAGCACGGAATGCTATCATTCACGAGGCCGTTTCCACGCTCAATGAGCAGGGTATCCTCGTAGACGTCCGGCACATTATGCTCGTCGCCGATATGATGTGCATGGAAGGCGAGGTTAAGCAGATCGGAAGACATGGTATTGCAGGCGAAAAGGAGAGCGTGCTCTCACGTGCTGCATTTGAAGTTACCGTTAACCACCTGCTCGATGCTGCAGTGGCAAACGAAGTGGATGAATTATCCGGCGTCACTGAAAACGTGATTGTAGGCCAGCCGATACAGCTGGGTACCGGAGATGTAAAACTAATCGCTAAACCTATGAATTAGGAGAATTGCAATGGATTTTAATGCTTCATTAAGAAGGGCGATCAAGACTGGCGATGTCCTTCTCGGTCAGAATAAAACAGAAAAATGTATTGAGTCAGGAAAAGCGCAGATCGTGGTAGTGGCAGCAAACTGTCCGGCCACATTCCTGCAGTCAGTGAAGGCCAAAGAAGGTCTGTTTATCCACACATTTGAAGGCTCAAGTGTTGCACTTGGAAAGGCCTGTGGTAAACCCTTCATGGTCAGTGCACTTGCGGTTATCGACCCCGGCGAGTCAGATATTCTCTCTCTTAAGAGGGCATGATATGGTCGAAGTCAAACTGACAGAAGACTGCATGGGCCTTATCTCCCAGTTTGAACGTCTGACCGGTGCGGGGAGCCGTGACTGTATCATTGACGACCGGAACAACAGGATTATTTTTGTTGTCAACCCCGGGGAAATGGGCCTGGCAATTGGCAAAAAAGGCGCCAGCATAAAAAAGGCCTCGGAAGTCATGGGGAAAAAGATTGAAGTAGTAGAATACTCCACCGATGCAACCCAGTTCTTGAAAAACTGTTTCCTGCCGGCACAGGTGACATCTGTCGAATTCGAGAATGATGAAACGGGTGAACAGGTTGCACATATCGAGGTCAGGGACGAGGATCGCGGTATTGCAATCGGTAAGGAAGGCAAAAATATTTTCAAAGCGAAAAAACTCTCGCAACGACAACATAATATCGGGGATGTCCAGCTGGTCCCACACGAGAACGAATAAATTCGTTCTTTAATGCAACTTTTTTAAATTCTTTTTAATGAACAGTATATTTCCTCTGTTTTACTTTTATTTCCAGGGGAATATCCTTAATTCTCTGTTGTCACCCGTTTCCCCGTAATCATATGTTAATTTGAACCTTCATATACAGCGAAAAAATGGGAAAAACATGCAGAAACAATTTGAAAGAATAGCGGGCCTGGAGGGATTCGAACCCTCGACATCCGGGTTAGAAGCCCGGCGCTATGTCCAAGCTAAGCCACAAGCCCAATTGGCTCTGTTATATTTGTCAGACTATCCTATGTAACTATCGCCAATTCGTAACAAATGGTGGAACCCGTGGAATACTATTCCGTTGCTGAAAAAAAGGTAGACTAATGAATTCTACCCTGCGTGGTAGGTGCAGGACTTGACAACATCAACAAGGACAGGAGAAAACATGGAGTCCTGTATAACCGTTTTTATCGAGGAGTTGCCGCAAAATTTTAATTTTACACGAGCCGACATGCGCTCCCTCTCTTCATAAATAACGCCAGGAGAGTACTCAATCAGTCGTTTCATTGTTATGGTTATTCCAATGATATCAGCAACAATTCCTGGATCCCCAATCGAAAGGTCTTCCCTGTTTATCGATGTAAGAAATATATGCGTCCCGGGTTCCAGTCCATTGAGCGTGATGATATTCGGAGTACTATGAAGTTCGAGAGTTCTGGCTTTTCCCTGCCTGAGGTCCTTGATCACTTCAGGGGAAATTCCGGTTAATGCTGTGCATTCCATGTGTTTCACCCATACATCGGAAGGTTCTCTTTCTTCGGTACCGTTTCCTGGGACTGCACTTCCTCTGCCAGTTTATGCATCGTAGCCTCGATCTCCTCGGCCTGTTCGAGCAGGGGTTTTACATCAAGATTAATGTCGTACATCTTATTGAGGACCTCGATTGTTGAAGCGGACGCTCTTGGATCGGGTGCATTTATTGTTTCTCCGAGAAGACCATAGGCGGGTATTCCCCTGATCTTACACTCCGTAAGAAGGCTGCTTGCAATACCGGATATACTCCCCATAGGAAGAATTATTGTGTTTTCCTGGATGCGTGGAAGGTCCTGCTCTGTGGTGGCTACCCCGAATACGCGTTTTTCTGTTTCATTCGTGATTATCCCGGCAATGGTGACAATTTCCTTTATCTTAAAAGGTATCAGCCAGTCCATGATCCCGTTTGATACTTCGTAGCAGATCATGGGATGTATCGGGATATCTGCGACGAGGACCACGAGCTTTTCCTTTTCGTATATCCGGACAGGGACATTAATGACACCCTTATTCATCATGGCCAGTGGTGGGAAGAATTTGCTTGTCATGCTGCCGATCTGCTGGAATTCCAGTTGATCAACCATATATTGAAGGGCAATACTACCCACAAGTCCGCTCCCGGGGAACCCCATAAGGATGGACGCTCCTTCGGTGCTCAAAGGTTTTGAAAAAATCTTTATATCAAAGCCAGCTTCTGGTGACATTAGATTAACATATACGACCTTACTAAAAAGTATTATGCAAGAGTACCCAGTGAAGAGGGGATTTTCAAAGAATTTACCGGAAACAGTGGTTGAACAACTCAAAGAATGCTTCGGTACAGAGCCGAAACATAAGGATGGTCATTACCAGATCAGTTTCGGGGCGCTAAAGGTCCTTGATGCCTCCCTTGGGTCTGATGGGAAATCCGTCATTATCAGGACCGAGTCGGACCTCACGGTTTCAGATGAAACGATTCTTGATACGAACCGGCGGTTCCGGAAATACCTTGATGCGGTAACAGGCTATAATACAAAAGAAAGAGTTAAAAAGGCGAAAACGGTAGAATAACCTTCAATTGTATTTTTCCCCGAATATTATCACATTCCTGCCCCGGATAATTTTGTTTTTTACGTTTTTGTTGAAACCCTGCATAGTTAAAAAATGAAGGAATACGTTGACAGGAAGGGGTTTCACCCCCCACCAGCCCCACCCCCGATAGGATATTTATTGGCAGGGTTCAATCGGGTGATTCAAGAAAAATTCAGAGATTTGGAGATTATTCCCTATCGTGAATTCACTCGATAATTATCGCTGGTTTAAATGGCAATGCTGCCGCTGCCTTCGCATATATCCCGGGATCTGCGGGGACTACTTTCACTGGTATTCCGAATTCCTTTTCAAGGAACGCTGATGCCCTGCTGAAAATATTCGCCTCATCAAGTGTACCCTCGGTAAAAGCTTCAACGATCTGGGGTGGAAGGCGGTGGATCAGTGTAGTGCACTGTTTTATTGCATCGGTGGCATCCTTGCCATGTGCCCGCATGTTCTCATCCTTCATTATTTCCTTTACCACCTGGCTCCGGTCAGCAGAGCGGGCAATCGTTTTGAAGACCTGATGTTTCCATCCGGGCGCAACACAGAGCGTGAGCGAGGAGGGAGTAATCTGGATCAGTTTCATGATCGACTCGATATCTTCTACGGTCCTGAACAGTAATTCTTCTGCCAGTTCGATTTCAGGGAATATACGGGAATTATCGACTTCCGGCCATGCTGCAAAAGATGCAAGTCCCATCTCACCAGTTTCAGACCAGAGTTGTTCGGATGTGAACGGGATAATAGGGGCCATCAGGCGGATCCAGACTGAGCACAATTCCTTCAATGATGCATGGCCTTTTGATCCATCAGACAGCCTGCGGCGGTACCATTTCAGGTCAGCCTCCACCCCGAAGAATGCCTCCTGTAATGCCTGCCTGGTCTGGAATTTTGAGAGAGACTCAGTTGTTTTTCCGATATGGTGCTGGAGTCTTGAGATCAGCCACTTGTCAATTTCGGTATCAGCCTCATCTGCCTTTGAAACTTCAATAATCGTGTTCCAGAACCTTTCTATCTGTTTTTTGGTCGAACTTACAAGTTCGTTTCTCCAGTCGAAGTCCTGCCATGGCTCTGCACTCCCGACAAGGAACATTCTCACCGTATCAGCGCCAAACTCCTGAACTGCGTCTTCGAGCAGGAAGACATTCCCTTTGCTCGATGACATCTTCGCCCCGTTCAGGAGCCCCATGCCAAAGACCACCATTCCCTTGGGAAGGTACTGTTTTGGGAATATTGCCACATGGTGGAATATCTGGAAGGTCAGGTGGTTGGAAATCAGGTCTTTAGCCGAGAACCGGTAATTATACGGGTACCAATAGAGGAATTCTTCCCTTAATTTCCCTAGTTTCTCCCGTTCAGGGAGACCTGGTGCTTCCTTTCCAAGGAAAATATATTCGAAGACTTCTGGGATGAGGATCTCCGGGTCAAATTCCCGGATCCGGTGGGCAATAGTGTAATAGGCCATGTAGATTGTTGAATCTGAGAGCGGCTCAATAAGCCACGCCGGGTCCCAGGGGAGGTGTGTACCGAGACCCACCCGCCGCGTACATGCCCAGTCTTTCAGCCAGTCAACCGTCCGATCGAACTCTAACCGGACTTCAGGGGGTACAAGGGACATATCTTTCAGGTGTTCCGATACCTGTACCTTCCATGTTGGATCGCTATACTGGAGGAACCACTGGTCATGCAGTATCTTGACATACACCCGGCTCCCACAACGGCAGACTACCGAACGGTTATCAAATTCGAACATCACCGTGGACCCGTACTGTTCGATCATCAGGGCTGCAACATCATCCCGGGCTATCCGGACAGGTTTCCCCCCGTAGGTATCAAAGAGTTTACCTGAGGAGAACTCCGCGGCATAGACCTCCTGTGTAAGGGAGTCCATCCTTGAGTCCATCTGGTTCTCAATTCCTTCCCGTTCCACCGCATCCTTAGCCGGGACCTGCCCGTATCCCGGTACCGTGATCAGGGGGATCGGCTGTATATCAGGATATTTTCCTACCCTCTGGAGGTCCCTTAGTGCAATATAATCAAATGGTGCATGCGCCGGGACACTCATGACAACCCCGCTGGCCATATCGGGATCCACAAATTCTGCTGGAAGTACCGGTACTTCCCCGCATAAGGGATGTGAGACGTTCTGATCGATGAGGGTGGTCCCCGGAATTCGCTCAATCACCTCTACGGTGTGGTCCTGGAGGAGTATCTTGTCTGCGGCCTCCTGGCTGACAATCCAGTTATTGCCGTCTACCCTGACCTTGACATAGGTGACAGCCGGATTGACCCAGAGGTTCGTTACACCGTAGATTGTTTCAGGCCTGAGTGTTGCGGTGGGGATGAGCGAGTCCCCGTACCGGAACATGACAAGGGTGAACTTGAGTATTTCTGCCTTGTCCCCCTCGAGAAGGTCATGGTCCCCAACTGGGTTCTCACACTGTGGACAGTACCTGACCGGGTGGGCACCTTTTACAACATGGTTTCCTTCCCCGAGGTGTTTCCACTGCCATTCAATAAATTTACTATAGGTGGGATCCACCGTCGTAAATCTGCGGCGCCAGTCAATAGAGAGCCCGCAACTCTTCATTACCCTCTGGTACTCCTCGCTGAAATGGCGGACGATTTCAAGAGGATTGATAAATTGTGCCAGTACATCGGGGGGGACCTTGTAGAGGTCACGGTACAGGTGTATCGCTTTCTCATCACCGCGCGCTATCCTTTTGGAAATACCAATGACCGGCGCACCAGTAACATGGAAAGCCATCGGGTACAGTACCTCATACCCTCGCATTCTCCAGAAACGTGCAATAACATCGGGAACGATGTATGTCCTCCCATGGCCGACGTGCATTGCACCGCTTGGATAGGGATAGGCTACCGTAATGTAAAATTTCGGGCGGTCTGAAGGGTTCGCTTCAAATACCTGTTCCCATTTCTTTCCCGCCGTCTCCTCGAACTGCTGCAAATTAAATTCGCTCACAATATCACCCAATTTTTTTAAAATGTACCTGGTGTATCTTCCGGCTATACCGGCCTGAGTTTAATGATATCTCCCTGGTTGTACCGCTTCAGCATCTCCTGTGCAATGGTGCTGTTCTTACCAAGGTGAATCTCACCTGTCTCGTTTACGGTAGCCGTGAAAAGGTACTCTTTCCCGGCGAACACATCAACAATTTTACCGGCCTGTTCGGGAGAAATAATTGCCAGCTGCTTTTTATCGACCCGGATTTTTATCCCGCCACCAAGCTGGAGTTCCTCTTCTGCCGGTACCTGTACCTGCTGGGGTTTTTCGGCCTCGCTTCTTGGTCGGATATCTATCCCTATGCCAACCTTGTTTACTATTGCTGCGATATTTTTTCCGCCCTTTCCGATCGCAGCGGGTACATCCTTGTCATCGATATAGACAACCGCTTTCGAGTCTGAAAGCATCCTTACATCAACGGCGCCATCAGTATACCGTCCAATCTCCCGCTGTATCTCGCGTTCCGTGATCTTCCATCCTGAACTCTCTTCCTCTTTTTCTGCTGTCGGCATCTTCAGCGGTGCCTCTACCTGTGCCAACGGGGCTGGCGCCGATATAACGATGGTCTCTCCCTCATACTTGAAAATCTCAAATGCCAGGTCCCCTGTTTCATAGTTGCGTACCATCGTGACAGGACGAAGGTGCATTTCTCCGGCCATTCCTTCAGGAACTTTTATGGTAAACTCAACATCGTAGACTTTCAGGATCTCACCCTTATCAACAAATATAATGGTATTGACAATTTGTGGGAGAACGCCAAAATCCACCCTGTCTGAAAAGCGCTGGAGTGCATCGTGGGCGCCTATTGCGTGGACAACCCCTACCATACCGATACCCGCCAGGCGCATGTCAGCGAATACCCGGAAATCTTCATTCTTCCGGAGCTCATCGAATACGACATAGTCCGGTCGGACAAGCATGAGTACATCTGCAGTGTTTTCCATGCTCCCTTCCAGCATGGTATACTGCGTGATATGATCAGGTACCTGTAATTCCCTGGGCGCCTCCATTGTTTTAACGACAAACCCATTATCTGCAAGATATGTTGCAACACTTTGTGCAAGTGTTGTTTTTCCGGCTCCGGGTGGTCCAGCAATTAAAAGGCCTCTCTTTTCTCCAGTAAGCCTGTTCTTGATAACGTTCGCTTTCCTGTAATTATCAATAGTCATATCCACGATCGGCCGGACTGCTGTAATTTCCATTCCGTCACTGAATGGTCTCCGGGCTATCGCAATTCTCATGGAACCAATCTGGACGACTGTAATCCCACGTTTTTCGACCTCGATGAATCCATCAGGGTCACGTTTCGCACGTTCAAGGATCTCCTGTGCAAGTGATTTCAACTCGTAATCAGTAGAAGGCTGATCACGGATACGGATAAGCTGCATCTCGTTGATCGTTCCTTTTTTTGCAACAGGGGGCACTCGCTCCTTGAGGTACACGGCAATAGTACGCTCGTCGAAGAACTGGTCTATCCCTAGCGGAGTGAAATCCCCGATCTGTGGCTTTAAGTAAATAACATCAAGGCCTTTTGCCTTGGCAACTTCAGCCTGGACAATATCACTCGTAATAAACCGTGCAGAATGTTCTATTGCAACGTTACGTATAAGTGCATCAATTTCGCCTCCGCTGGCGAGCTTGACCTGTTCAAGTGTCGGCCGTACACCGACAAATTTCAGTTCAATTGTTCCTTCTTCAGCTAGTTTGCAGAGCGCCTGAAGCTCTGTGAGGCCTGAAAATCCTATTTCCCGTCCCTGGTTTGCCTGTGCCTCAAGTTCTGCGATTACTGCTTCTGGTATAATTATTGTCGCGCCATTATATTCACCGGTTTTTATCATTGAGGTGATGCGACCATCTATGACGACACTAGTATCTGGTACTAATTTCAAAAAATATCACCGCTTATATATTTGATCATTGATCTTTATTAGCGTATACCATCGTCGGATCGAAGACCTTCCCCGATATCTCTTCTCCATCAATTGTTCGGAAAAAGCAGGTCATATGGCCTGTATGACAGGCAGCCCCTTCTTGAATGACTTCGTAAAGGAGGCAGTCCTCGTCGCAGTCCACCAGTATCCTGGACACGCGTTGTACATGCCCGCTCTCTTCCCCTTTCTTCCAGATTTTTTTCCGGCTCCTGCTATAGAAATGGGAAAACCCGGTGCTGGCGGTCAGCCCGACTGCTTCATTGTTGGCGTACGCGACCATCAGCACCTCATGGGTCCTCTGGTCCTGGACAACGACGGGGATAAGTCCGTCCTGGTAATGTAATGGCAGCATATTTCAGATACCTCCAAAGAAACTGAGGGAGATGGTAAGGATGTCCCCGATAAAAAGCCCAAATATTACACCTGCTGTTATTGGAACAATAAATGGGACCCCGTATGATATCCAGACCTTTCCTGCCCGCTTGTATAATGAAATTTCATGGGAATATTGTTCCGGATGTAATCTGAGGTCTTTTGTATAAATGCGCTTCCCTCCCTTGACAAGAGATCCAAGCGCCTCCCCGAGTTTCAGAAATCTCCGCTCGACAGCGCCATCTGTTACCCGGATGTCTTCAATGATAAATCCGAATGAATTCTGTACTTTGTCTCCGTCTACCGGGTACCCGAGGAACAGGTAGAGTAATGGTGCCCGGTTCCCCCGGTAAAAGTTCATAATAAAAAGTGCAACCGGGGCTACGAGGTTGAATATCACCGCATTGACGAGAACGGTGAACGGGAAAAACGCGACGGGTGGGTACCCTGCAAGCGGAGTGAAGGGAAAGAGCGGAATTGTAAGTGTTATAAATATCAGTGCCCAGGCGTCGGCCCCGCCAAAAAGATTGAAAAATGCAAATAAATAAAAAATCAGGCAGAATATTCCGATCATGCCAAGGTATGCGTATGAGACCTGCGATGTGACAGCGAGAGCATAATAAAACCATGAAAAGGAAGTAACAAGGAAATAGAATATCGGCCAGGTATCGGTGAAAAAGTTCTCCTTACCACGAAATTCAAGTAGTGTCGCGCAGGCAAAAATCAAGGTCGCGGCAACGGACATCAAAAACAGATTCATTACCCCGGTAGAAAGAAAATATGACCCTGTGCCTACCTGGAGGATTATGATTAGTAATGGCCATACTAACTGTTTCGGGGTGCTTATCTCACGGTTATTGAAATATGCGAGTAACAGGATAGCGGAGGTAATTCCCACATACCCCGCGAGGAGAACATATCCATTGTTTAAAGAGAGCAGGGCCAGTCCTGCCACGGGGATACCGATGAGAAGAAGCGGAACCCAGGTAATAAATGGTACCTTCCTGTCAATAATGTCAAGATATGATGCATAACAGAGTGTTATCACCACCGCAATAGCACCGATTACAAGTGGTACGATTATCATGGTCGTAGGTGCATATCTGTATCAGGACCTTTTAATCCTGGCGTTTTTAAGATAAAATCTCCATGGTATCATCCCTTCAGGTCCCTATCACTGCCTGGAATGCAATGCCCGCATGTTCTGAACACACATTTCTGTTTTCAGGAAATCGATATCTTATCTCCTCTTTACCAAGGGGGATAAATCCATATAATATACTAATATAATACGGAAAAGACAGAAAGTATCCTAACACAACGAACCGGTACCGGGTAACGATAACTAATCCGTGAATACCCTGCGACATACGACCGGCTCGTGGTTATTGCATATTAAGGGAGTGAATTCTGAATGGAGATCAACGAGTTTCTCAATGAGCAGGTCAATGCGACCACTTCAGAATACACATCGAAACTGAATGATCTTAAAAGATTTGCATCGGAAGGAAAAAAAAGTGGGATCGGAGTCACCGATATCGGGATAGGGAAAGTATATCTGCTTTTTAAGAAAGGCGAACCTGAAGGGGCTGTAGAGATCGAAAGAAACGGTATCCTTCTCGGTGATAAAGCCATTTATCTTTTAAAAGGCAGCGAAATGTTCTCTTTCCACCCGGTTGAACAGGAACTCGTAGAATCGTACATTCTCTTGTGCCGGATCTTTGACCGCAGTCACCTGACCAGTAACATGTCGATGGCCATGCCGACCATTGAAAGAAGAAATGAGGGTACCGGTGCGTTTACGGTAAAAATTGTAAAAGGGCAGGTGCCCCAGTCGGGTATTCACGTATCCATCCGGAAACAGGGACGCGTGATCGGGAATGATGTCACCACGAATGAGGGGAAAGCATACTTCAAAGTAATTTTCGGTGAATATGATTGTGTAGTAATGGACCGTGACAGGAAAATCAGGATATTCCCCGTAGCAGTCCGGTCGGGTGGACGGGAAGAGACAATAGAACTCGGGTGACCTGTTAAAAAAATAATACGGGTTTTGGCAAGGCAGATCCAGAATCCCGCTAATCAACATAGTGGGAGACTATTTTCATCAATTCATGTACCCTGATCGTTTTTCTTGAATACCAATATTAATCAATATCTGCAGTTTTTTTTTAAATTCATGATTGCTGCTATTATTCTCTTCCGACTTCATATGGTATTGTTTAAATAAATGGAGCCAAGAGGTATATCCTATGGAGAGGAAGAAGATTGACCGGAATGATATCGAGGCTGTTATCAAAGGAGATAAAGATATCACCCAGTTCCTCGAAATACACCCCGGCGAAGGAATTATGTCCGCATTCGGCGTCAGAACCAGCAGTAACCCGAATTATCTCCTCCGGGCAATGTACGAGATGTATGAACGGTCGTTAAACCGGAAACTTGCGGTTCAGATGATGAGAAAACTCTACCGGTCTGTGGGAATGGGCGCGACCGGTCTCAATATGTTCCTCAAAAAACAAGGGATGGAACTTAAACCACACGAGTTTCTCCTGTTCGCATTCAAATTACAGCACCAGCAGGGGTGGGGTGCACCCCTGGAACTGGTCTCTCAAAGTGCGGATAAAATCGTAGTGAAAACAAAATTTACCTTTGAATCGGATGTCATGAAAGACTGGGCAATGCCGGTGTGCGGTGTGCACGTGGGATGGATGGAAGGCGTCCTCGATGCGGTTACCGGTAAGAACTGGGTTGGAGAAGAAGTAAAATGCCATGCAGCCGGTGGCGATGCATGTGAATTTGTGTTTACCCAGCGGGTTGTAACATGGAATGAGAGGGCAGAAGGGATCAGAAAAGGAGAGCGATCACTTACCGAATTCCTCGAACACAAACCGCTTGAAGGTAAGATCACCCTTATAGAAGAACCGGTTATCATGGTACCAAGGATGCTGTTCAATTCGATGATGGGTTCAATGAGTAAGATTGTCGGGGAGGCTGCAGCTGGTGGCGTGATCAATTACCGAGCATATATGGAACTAGGTACCCAGAATATCGCGTTTTTCAAAAAAATGGGCATCAATGACCCCAATACATTAATTGATATGGCACTGGCGTTCTATGGCCAGATGGGCTGGTTCAAAGTAGTTAAAATGGACTGGAACGAAGCCAGGAAAGAAAAAATCATTATTATTGATAACAGCGCAGAGGCTGAATCTCTTGGAAAAAAGGACAAAGCATCCTGCTACTGTACCTCCGGTCTTTTGGCAGGGATCGTTTCAAGTGCCTTTAATGTACGTGTCCAGGGAAAAGAGATAAAATGCAAATCAAAAGGCGATCAGTACTGTGAATTCATTGTAACGAATAAAACCGAATAACTATTCTTAATCTTAATAATTTTTGTAGTACGTTTTTAATTCGTTAAATTCAAAAAAAATGCTAAATCTGGTGCCTTTTATATTCTTCCGCAGTCCTTGAAATCTCTTCAAGCTCGCTTTCAGTAAAATCAATTGCAAACCCTGCTT
>JBAXTR010000059.1:0-10184 GCA_037130095.1 Methanomicrobiales archaeon | reverse complement strand
GCATGAGACAGATGTAACAGTTGATATTACACCTATAAATACATCAAGCCAGATTGTTGTAACTGGTGAAAGACGTACATGGAATTTAAGGATATTGTGATGCAACGCTACGCGGTCAAGAAATTTAACGGCAAAGCGATCCCCGAAGAGAAGATCAATGAACTGATTGAACTGGTAAGGTTTGCCCCTTCCGCCCTTGACCTGCAACCATGGAGGATCAAGGTGATCACCGACCTGAAGTTAAAAGAGCAACTCCGGCCCGCGGCATTTAACCAGGAACAGATCACAACCTGCTCTCATCTGCTTGTTTTTTGTGCTGATCCCGATTACGACAGCCTTATAAAAAAACTCTCGGCCTTGTTAAAGGAGAATCAAGTACCACAAGAGATACAGGCAATGATAACCGGGATGGCGGCCCAGTTTGCCGGCAGCATGTCTCCAGAACAACGCTTTGCGTGGTCTCAGGCCCAGACCTATCTTGCCTTGGGAAACGCATTGAACGGCGCCAAATCTCTCGGTTTTGATTCGTGCCCGATGGGAGGATTTAACCCGGATGAATTCACAAGGATCCTGAAGATCCCATTGCCGCTCGTCCCGGTAATGCTCTGCCCGGTCGGGTATGCCGCTGATACACCAATGCAAAAACTGCGGTTCCGGAAAGAGGATATACTCTTCTAAAACAGCCTGATCACGGGAGATTTTTTTACAACCCTCCTGTTTTGGACAAGCATACTGGAGCCTCAAATGTCAGTGCAGCAGAGTATCTATTACTACTGAATTCCAGGCATGTATGAGAGAGTATTTAGTGAAAATCTGCAATACATACCATTGATATCCATGATGCCTGAAAACACAGGCCCATTACCTGGCCACCAGCCCGGCGTCACTGCAGAAAAACCATGGCAACAGATCACTGATACCTTCGGGATTGGGTTGTTACTCTGGTTTATCGGCTATATCGCATCAATTATCCTTTTCTTTTTCGTCCCTGCCAGTATGATCGGGTGGATCCTTTTCGTCCTGTTCACACCGTTACTTATAGCAGTGACCTTCGCAAGATTCAGGAAGAGGTCACTTCCTTTAAAGTATTATGTGATTGTAGCAGTGACATGGACCGGAATTGCAATTGTCGCCGATTTCTTTTTTATTGTCCTGTTATTCAATCCTGACAACTATTACCACGCGAGCGTGCTCGTATATTATCTTGAGATGTTTCTTGTCCCTGTAATCACGGGAATCCTGTACCGGTCTGAGGCATAACAGATAACTGGCCAGCCCGGTATACGCATCACGGACCTTAAGAACATTAAAAATTATAATCAGACAGGTAGGAGACCTGCCGGGAATCAGGGATAGTCAATGCAGGAACCGGTATTTTCAGGCACACAACGTCGTACCCGCCTGACCGTCAGGAGCCATCCCCTGAAAAATCCATGTTTTTCCAGGGCAAGTACCGCATAGCGGGAGCATGACGGGTGAAACCGGCAGTAAATTCGGCGATTCCGGTTATAGGCCCGTCCCAGTTTCCCGTGCCACACGTTACTGATGAGCAGAACGGATACCAGGACAAACGGGTTCCTTTGAATCACTAGAAATAATACCGATTGCGGGTTATAAAACCTGATGGTCCAGGAGTACAAAAGAACCTGCTATACCTGCGAAACGGTCTGGCATTCCCTAAAATCACGTGAAGATTCAATAAAAACAGGTGCGTCTGCAGGAGGTGGCCAATCCGTACAACAGGGGGGGGCGGCCCGGTCATGCTCATACTGCGGTATGTGTGGCGGGACCGTGATCACCATGGGCAACCGGGGTGCAGATGGCAGTAAGGCTGAACTTGACCGCTTACGTACCTGTCCCAGTTGTGGCTCACATAACTATTTTGAGGAAGTTCTTGAGCAGGATATGCCCGAGTAAGAGCGGGTCCTTCTGGCGCATGGAGGTTCATATTCACATCCGGATATTTAACGCGAGCCTGAAGGCATTCCATACGGTTAACGGTGTCCGGACAAGTGGAACGTATGAGGCGATTCTCCTGGTGTGGTAAATGTAAACCATGAATATTTTCTTACATGCACCTAACCACGGACTTATCACGTTTCTACAACCCGGGTTTCTATCACTTTCACACCCCACCCTGCAAGACATGATATAGCTGTCACGCTCAGTCCTCAACCTCAGGAGTGAGTGAAAAATGAGCATGACTACGGGGATGAAAAATGTTAGCGTACGGTGGAGGAAAGCATCTCGTGCTCTGAAAATCGATGATCAGAAATATGGGATACGTCTTGCCGAGGCACTTGAACGGCATAAGGGCCCCGAATATGCCATGTTCGATGACCCCCTGGAAGCATCGGTATTTTTCCTTCTTATCGAGATGATGAAGGAAAAGGAAAAAGGGAAGATAGCGTTGACAGTTGGAGAATCACAGCAGGCAGGGTTAATAAAGAAAGAGTGAGGTTTTTCTTTGTTTCTCCCTGGCGGACCGGAGGAAACGATATGTTACCGGGTCTGAAGATTGATCATGGAAGGATCTGACTTTATAAACGGTCGGTTTTCAGAAAGACGGTAGAAATCAGGATGAACTTATCCATCAATTGTTTCAAGAAGAAAAACATCGTCTATTCGTACTTTGAAGAACCTTGCTATCCTCGCGGCCAGGATCAGGGAAGGGTCATATTTTCCGTTTTCGATGGCGAGTATCGTCTGTCTCGTGACCCCGACCTCATTCGCCAATGCCTCCTGCGAGAGGTCATGCATTGCCCTGTACACTTTAATCTTGTTTTTCATCACTACGCCCCGTATTTCTTGTTATAATAGAGGGACAATATCACGTACAGAACGATAATCCCACAGAGAAGTAACAGAAGACGGAACCCGAAAATACCCAGTGGCCGGTTAAATCGCCGGATTCCCTCACCAAGTGCCTCGATGATGATCCACAGGGCAAAGAGGAATAGACCGATCCACGTGATCTGCAGGGTACGTAACGCGGTAATTTCTGTGATCTTCTGCGTACGCTCATCTTCGATAACCTCGTCAATATTCCTTTTCGCAAGATATATTCCAAGGATCCCGATGATAATTGCAATAACACAGGGTAGCGGATCAGCGATTTCTACGGACAGCCAGAATATTGCGACTTCGAAAAAGGCCACGGCGGCAACACAGAGGTAAAAATAATTTCGTTTCATGATCCCACGTCCCCTACATTTCGGTATTAAGCACGATTTCTCATTTGGAATTGACACTCTACAGGTATATAACCTGATACCTGGATGTTCACTGGGTTATTCACTGATCCACATTGCTGGTTTGACCGGTATCATCAGCTATCCCGAGGGGTCTCATTCACTCCTCAAGGCATCAATCGGGTCCATGTTCGATGCCTTCCATGCCGGGTACAGCCCTGACACGATACAAACGATGATCCCGATGACCATACCTTCCGGGACATACAGGATACTGTCAGGAAGGAAGAAATAGGCCGTATTGCCGATCATGGCACTCACCACAGAGTACCCGATGACCAGGCTGCAAATCCCCCCGACGACAGCACCAATAATGCCAAGGATAAATGCTTCATAGAGGAACATCCGGCGCACCTCTCCTTTTTCGGTACCGATTGAAAGGAGAATCCCGATCTCGTGCACCCGTTCATTTACAGACATCATCATTACATTAAATATGCTGACTGCGGCGACCACCAGTGAAATACCACCGATCGCAAGGATAAATGTCGTAATCGTTCCAAGAGTCTGGGTAATGCTTGTCAGCCTGCTGCTGGCATCGCTGATCCTGATGACATCTGTTTTCCGGTTGACTTTCTCGTCAATTGCTGTTTCCACATCGCCGATAGTATCAACATTCTTTACAATCACGTTCACCTGGTTATACACGTCTTTGTCACCGTATTGGTTCGTGTACCAGGTATCGGGCACGATAATTGCATTGTCTGTATTAATCCCATCCGAGGCAAAACCCCGTGCGGGCAGAATGCCGGAAACCCGCACCGTCGGCCGGTCATCCGTGTTAGGTGGTCCGATTTTAATACGGCTTCCGACAACCAGGTTAAAGTTGGTGGCGATATTTGACCCGACAACTGCATCATTCGCCCCGCGGGGAATATCCCCGGTCACCAGGGTAAGGAATTTCTCGATGTCATTCGGTTCCAGGCCATATATCGTCCCCCTGCCATCAGTGGAACCGATCGTAAACTGTGTATTTGTCCGATGTATCGGGATAACCACGTTTGTTCCCGCAGCGTTCTTGATATCATTCAGCTGGCTTTTTGTCACACCTGAAGACGTGGAGGGGGTACCAGCGGTCGTACTCGTCCGTACCACATCTGATGAGATCATAATCGTGTTAACATCCGATGATAGCTGTTGTTTCACTGAAAGCTGCATATTGGCCCCTAGCATCCCCATGGAAGAGATAGCGACCACGCCAATGACGATCCCAATCGATGCCAGCAGGGAACGCATGAAATTCAGCCGGACACTCCGGACAGAGAGGTCGAAGAATATGTCCCTCATGATGCTACAACTCTCCCGTCATCCAGGAGAATTGTCCTGTGTGCATATTCGGCAATTTTCGGGTCATGGGTAACCAGGATGACAGTTTTACCTTCCTGGTGCAGACCAACAAGGAGATCCATAATCTGTAGTCCGGTTTTCCGGTCAAGGTTTCCGGTAGGTTCATCGCAGAGGATAATTTTCGGTTCATTGACCAGGGCCCGGGCAATCGCAACCCTCTGCTGTTGTCCCCCGGATAACTGGTTGGGACGGTGAGAACTCATTTCCTCGTCAAACCCGACTGATTTGAGAACTGCAGCTGCCTTGCCTGATGTGTCACGGTGCTTGTATCTCAGGATAAGGGGGTATTCCACGTTCTCGTAGGCTGAAAGGAGGGGAATTAAGTAAAATTTCTGGAATACATATCCGATTGTATCCCGCCTCATGTGAGTGCGTTCCAGGGGTGTCATCCGGGCCACGTTCTTCCCGTCAATATAAAGCTCCCCGGTTGTGGGTACGTCAAGGATACCAAGTTGGTTCATCATAGTCGACTTTCCGGAACCTGAAGGCCCCATAATCGCAACAAATTCATTTTCCATGATGTCAAGGGATACATGGTTGAGCGCCGTAAAGTCCCCACTCTCGAGGCGGTACACTTTCGAGACATCCACTAGGCGGATGAGTGGATTTTCGCCCATTTCCGCACCTCTCATTTCCGCTTCAGCTTTGAAACTATCCATTTCCGTTTCATCCAGAGGACTATCCCAACGACGATAACGATACCCAGTGCAATCACAGGATAGAATGAACTGACTCCTCCTCCCCTCGTGCTGCCTCCAAATCCGAATATGCCCCCACCACCCGGTGGACCACCGGTGTTTGTCCTTGCTGCAGCGCTTCCAGTTGTCCCTGTACTGCTGGAACTTCCGGAACTCCCGCTGCTGCTGCCGGAAGAACTCGAGCTATACCGGAGATCGAGGTTTTTTACCGTGGAGAAGGAATTTCCATCCGCGTCTTTCCACTTTATCTGCAACGGCACGTTGGAAAGATCGGTGCTCATAAAAGTAAGGGTGAAACTTGAAAAGTCGTCAGACGCAAGGGATCCAATCGCATAATCTGCATAGGGTTCCACGGGCCTTGCGGGTGAAAGCACGGTAAGTACCATGGACTTTGCATCAGTAATACCGGCATTGTTCACATCGCCGGTTAGCTTGTAGGATGACCCTGAAGATGTCAGGACGATATTATTGACAACGGGGACCGCTGCCAGCTTATCTTCACCGATATTCAGGGGCAGGACTTCGTCAATTGCGTGGTCATTGTTACCATTATGGTACGTGATATGAAATGCCAGGTCTGATGCCTGGTCAGGAGTGACCTGGAACGGGACATTCTGTGAACTGCCTGCTGGCAATGTGGCTAGAAATTTCTGACGCGGGGAGACTGTTGTACCATTCCCGGACGGGGTAATAGTAATATCAGTAAGCGCTCCGTTCCGTGAATTAACAAGGCTCAGGTTTATTGTATCTTTCTTTCCCAGGACAAAATTATCGGGCCGGTCAACAACTGTTGCTTCGAGGTCTTTTGAATCGACCTCGAGTTCGAAGGGATAACTGATACTCCCGGCTTCCACTGTTGAAACGGTAAACACGGGGAAATACGTTCCGTCCTCTCCGGAAACGGTGACCCGGAATGAATAGGTCATTTGTGACCCGGGGCCAAGGCGGACATTGGTGTTATACGAGCCTTTGTTAGAGACCGCAATGTGAGTTTCTAATATATCAGGCTCGGAAAGGGTAACAGTCTGGTTACCGGAGTTCGTCAGGGTAACGGTTATCGTTCCCGTTTCGTAAGGAAAGAACACTTCAGGATCCAGCTTTACCGAAGTCACATGGGTCTGGTAAATGCCATCACTGCCGGATACCGAACCGGTTGTAGTTGCTGCAGTTGCACAGGCAACGAGACAGCATGCTGCTACAAGAAGAATAAAGAGATATTTTCGCAAATCTGCCATCAAAGCACACCTTTTTTGTTATCGCGGTTTAACATTGGGTATTTTAACCCGTACCGGAACTATACTATATGTAATGAATATTTAACATTATGTTATTTAAAAATACCTTTAGCCCATAAGAAACCCTGTCGTTTTATGATCCCTCCACAGGCCCTGATAATTCTCTATTACGGCGATGTCAGGGTTACCGGACAGATTCTTGCCCGGGACACCAGTGTCATCCTGGTGAACCACGTATTTCACAACCCTTTGCATTCATCCATATATCTATTACAGTACAGGCAAGATGGAGTGGTATGGCTGAACAGCACCCGATGCCCTATATCGTGTTCCTCGTGCTTGCAATCCCGGCACTCTGGCTATTTTACACCGGGATCACCGATCAATCCCATGCATATCTCATACCCGCTGCAGTAATCTGGATAATAATCGTGGCATATATTTCTGCTTCGGTAAAAATCGCGGACCAGTGGGAGCGGGCAATAATTCTGAGGCTTGGAAAATTCACCGGGCTGAAAGGTCCCGGGATTTTTTATATTGTCCCAATTGCCGAGAAGGTCGCTTACTGGATTGATATCCGGGTCATAACCACCTCATTCAAGGCAGAAAAGACCCTTACCAAGGATACCGTGCCCGTTGATGTAGAGGCGGTACTATTCTGGAAAGTTCTCGACCCTGTCAAGGCCGCACTCGAAGTTGAGGACTACCGGTCTGCTATCAGCTGGGCATCCCAGACTGCGCTGCGTGAAGTCATCGGAAAGTCATTCCTTTCTGACATGCTGGAAGGCAGGGGAAAAATTGATATCGAGCTCCAGAAAATTATCGACCGGAGGACAATTGAATGGGGGGTCCATGTCAGTTCAGTTGAAATCCGTGACGTCCTGATACCGAATGAGCTCCAGGACGCAATGTCGATGCAGGCCCAGGCAGAGCGTGAACGGCAGGCACGGGTGATCCTCGGGGACTCTGAACGGCAGGTCGCTGCAAAATTTGAAGAGGCGGCAAAGACCTACCAGAACAACCCTGTTGCCCTTCATCTCCGGGCAATGAATATGCTCTATGAAGGGCTTAAGGAAAAGGCAACATTAATAATAGTCCCCTCTACTGTCCTGAATACCATGACGCTTGGGGATATGACTGGGACAGTCTCCCTTGCAAAAATGTACTCTGAAGCTGAAACACAGAAATCCGATGTTCCCCGGAAGGAGGAAGACCCTAAAAAACAGGCAGAAAAGCCGTCCACAGATACTCCCTCGCCGAGAGAGGGGGCCCTCTGATCTCCCATACATGCTGGGCTGAAAGAAATATAACCTGAATCCAATTCCATTCTATTTTTGAAAATGGTATGTGCTTTATTCTCAGGGAAATAGCACTATTTCGCGGGATATGTCGTTTAAATTGGTTTCAGAAGAGAATTTGCCCAGGTAGACGACACCCGTTACCCCGATATCCTTATCCTTCTGTCTTTCCTACAATTGTTTGATAATCCATGGAAAGTGAACACTTCCCGCGGTTAACACCGTTTTAACCCTCTGAAAAGCTTGTCACCTGGTTTATTGCCGATTTCTTTATCCTCGTACTGTTTCTCCTGCTCTGCTTTGTCGTCCCCGTTGCCCTAGTACCGGATGTCCCCTTATGGCAGATGTCATAATCCTCGCAATAGTCCTTGTTATCGTGGTAATTTACCTCATCTGGGTAAAAATGTACTACAACAGCAAATGGTACGAGTTGCATGACGACGAGATGAGGTGGAAACGAGGGGTGATTTTCCGCAGTACCGGTATCGTCCCTTATAACAGGATCACCAATATTGACATCAAACAGGAACCGGTAATGCGGGTACTGGGTATATCAACCGTTTCCATACAGACCGCAGGGTATTCCGGTGCAGCGGTACCGGAGATACGGATCGAAGCAATAGAACATGCAGATGAACTCCGCGAGTTAATCCGTAACCTGGTGAGGAGCTGTTCTGCAGGGGGAGACGGCACCGGTACCGGGAAACATGATATACGGGGACCAGTACCATCAGTCCACCAGCAGATGTTAGACGAACTAAAAGCTATTCACGAACTTCTCGGGAGAAAGACCTGAATTTTCTAACTTTTTTAACCCGTGGGAGCGATCCAGATGTATTTTTTCCATTCAGCAGTTCTGTAAATATTGACCGAACATGTCCAGTGATATCGGGGTAAAACGATAATTGGTGGAATATTATTCAAAGCCTCTCCTCAATACTCTTCCACGTGTGCCGGGTGAGAAAGCTTCCGGGTGCATCCGATTCCATCTCTTTATACATCGTAAACGGGACAGCGAACGTTAATACATCGTCCCCGAGGACATGCATCACCTGCTGGCGTGCAGATGGATCGGTAAGGCCAAGGACTGCACGTGGATGTTCTGAGGCCATTTCATTGTACGGGAGCAGCATCACCTGGTGACACCCTGCACTCGCAGGAATGATCACACGTTCAAGGCCCCCGTACCGGTAGTTTGCAAGGGTAATAAGTGCCGATACCTGGTGGGGATTTGCAATAAATACGATAATCCGGGGCACTTCACCCGGCAGGACTTCTGACAGAGGTTTGAAAAGCACGTAAGCACAGGGGATTTCAGTTACCGGGAGATTGTTAATAAATTCTTTTACCAGTTTCGGTGTTTTACGGTACCCTTCACCCTTGAGAAAATGCTCTTTCATTTCAGGGTTGGGGATATTATCGGCGATGGTTTTGAACTCGCTGCAATTACTGCACCCAAGAACGCCATTTGAAAGAAAATGCGAAAACCCTTCAATTCCACCCGGCGAATTCCCGAAACAGTTTCCAAACCCTGCCCCGGTCCCTCCCCCGTTACAACCGAACGTCTCCCGGGATACTGCTGCACTCCGGCCTCTTGCTGCATGGGCTAAGAGGGACATAAGGCAACCCCTTCTCCCGGGAACAAAGGAAAGGGCTTTTTCTGGTTTGGTATCACTCCATAGGACTGCAACGGGTCCGAATTTCATATGAAGCATGTCGGCGATGGTACTTTTCATTTTTAGTTCAACTCACGATTTCATTGTAGGTGAATTTCAGATATAATGCCTCGTGGGAACACTGGTCCCACTAAAAGGTTAGAACAAGGAAAGACCGGGCCGGGACCGGATAAACCCCTTAAAGGGTGACAGGATTTTTGTGTATTAGGCATAACGTGCACCGGCCGGGATGACTGAATTAACGAGTTAACAAAGATATTGTATTAATTTTGTACTGCCAACGAATCCGTTTATTTCAATCCAACGGGATTTTGTATTGTCCTGCGTAAATCCATAAACAGTATTTGCCTCTGATTTTATTCCTGTTAATCGTTATTCCCCTTATTCGCCCGCTGGAGAGACGCGTAGATCCCGATTACACAAAGGACCGTGAAGAGAATAAACGCATATTGCACACTCTGGATCACTGCCGGGTAATATTCAGGAGTGATCTCGACATGGCCAATCACAACTGCGAAGATCATTGTGGCAATTCCCATGGAAAGCATCTGGCCAAGGAGTCTCATCGTACCGACAATCCCTGAAGCGACGCCATAGTATTTTTTCTCGACGGCACACATGATCGCATTTGTATTTGGCGAGGTAAAAAAGCCAAAACCTGCCCCGATCAGGACCAGGG
>JBAXTR010000058.1:0-10201 GCA_037130095.1 Methanomicrobiales archaeon | reverse complement strand
ACATGCACACCATCAGCTACGGGATATCGAAAATCCAGCTGCCACCAAGACCGGTAAAAACCGCCATGGTAAAGAACGTGGTAGCAGTCCCGATTAATTCAGAAGTAAGCGATTGTGCACTGAAGATGAAAAGGGCCCGTGTAGACCAGTTACCGGTGATCAATGGTGATAAAAAACTCGTGGCGATGCTTTTTGATCGCGAGCTTATCAGGGTGCTCTGTAACCCTGCCATTCAATAAAAACCTTTAAATTTATTGATGTCATCATATTCCTCAAACGCTTTTAAGAATTTTTCCAGCGTCTAAATATTTTAGGGTGTTTCATATGAATGAACCTTACCAGGAACCTCTCAAAGGGACGACCACGGTTGGTCTGGTGTTTTCTGAAGGAGTCGTCCTTGCCACTGAGAAAAGGGCAACCATGGGATATTTCATCGCCAGTAAAAAGGCAAAGAAAGTCTACCAGATCTCAGACCGCATCGGAATGACAACCGCAGGCGGCGTCGGGGATGCACAACAGCTTGCCCGGGTAATGACAGTCGAAAGCAGCCTGTACCAGATTCGGCGGGGCCGGGCGATCGCAGTGGGTGCAGCCTCAACACTCCTCTCGAATTTGTTGAATGCAAACCGCTATTTCCCGTATTATGTCCAGCTTCTCGTTGGAGGCGTCGACGAATCCGGCGCTTCAATATATTCAGTTGATGCAATGGGCGGCGCTACACGGGAAGAAGAGATTGTCGCAACGGGTTCAGGGTCTCCCGGTGCATACGGTGTCCTTGAAGACCGGTTTAAAAAAGATATGAATGAAGAAGAAGCAATCGAACTCGCTATCAGGGCAATAAAAGCTGCAATGAGACGTGATGCAGGGTCTGGTGAGGGTATCCACGTTGTAGTCATTACCAAAGAAAGTTACATGGAGATCGCTGATGAGCAGGTCCAGAAGGCACTTTCAGCAATCGCCGCATAATTGCTTTTTTTTAGGACGGATTGAATGTTAATTGAAGAGAGATTGAAAGAACTTAAGGATAAGATCAACGAAAAGGTGCCTTCCGGCATCACCGTATCAGATGTAGAATTTGAAGGGCCTGAACTGGTTATTTATACCGACGACCCGAAAAAATTTGCCGATGAGGCGGATCTTATCAAAGTACTTGCCAGGGACCTGCGGAAACGTATTGTGGTACGCCCGAATGTGCTGGAAGACCCGGACAGGGCTATAGGAGAAATCAGGGCCGTAGTCGCTGAAAACGCGGGAATTACTGATATCTTTTTTGATGCTGATACGGGTGAAGTACTGATCGAGGCCGAAAAACCCGGTGTTGTCATCGGGAAAAACGGGGCTACACTCCGTGAGATTACAAAACATATTGGCTGGACCCCCAAAGTGGTCAGGACACCCCCTATTGAAAGTTCCACCGTAAAACAGGTCCGCCAATACCTCAGGTCGGTAAACGAAGATCGTAAAATATTCTTAAGGACAATAGGACGTCGTATCCACCGTGATATTACGAGCAAGGACCAGTGGGCAAGGGTTACAATGCTTGGCTGCTGCAGGGAAGTCGGGAGGGCTGCTTTTCTTCTAACAACACCCGAAAGCAGGGTGTTAATCGATTGTGGTGAAAAACCCGATAATAGTAACAGCACGCCGTACCTCTATGTGCCTGAAATACACCCGCTGTCACAGCTCGATGCGGTTGTCCTGACCCATGCACACCTTGATCATTGTGCCCTGGTCCCCCTGTTGTATAAATATGGTTATGATGGTCCGGTATACAGTACACCCCCAACGCGAGACCTGTCTGCCATGCTTCAGCTGGACTACCTTGACGTGATCCACAAGGAAGACCGGAAAGTCCCGTACTCCTCAAACGAAGTCAAGACCTACATCAAACATTCTATTACCCTCAATTACGGGAACGTGACAGATATTGCCCCTGATATTAAACTCACATTCCATAATGCGGGTCATATTCTCGGTTCTGCCATTGCTCATTTCCATATTGGTGATGGCCTGTATAATATCGCGTTTACCGGGGACTTCAACTACAGTAAAAGCCGTCTTTTCAACCCCGCAACTGCAAATTTCCCCCGTCTTGAGGCTCTTTTCATGGAGAGTACCTACGGTGGTTCGAATGATATGCAGCCAGCACGGTCGGACGCCGAGGAAAAACTGTACGAGACGATTAATATTGTCCTCTCACGGGGAGGAAAAGTAATCATTCCGGCATTCGCTGTCGGGCGTTCGCAGGAAGTAATGCTCGCTCTCGAAGAAGGTATGAGAAAGGAGAAGATCCCGAATGTAAAGATTTACCTAGATGGGATGATCAGGGAAGCCACGGCCATCCATACAACCTATCCTGAGTATTTAAACAGCGACCTCCGCAACCAGATCTTCAAGGAGGGAATGAACCCGTTCCTTTCAGAAAGCTTTGTTGCAGTGGATTCATCAGATCTTCGTGAAAGGGTTATCAACGGGGACCCGTGTGTTATTATCACAACAAGCGGGATGATGAATGGAGGTCCGGTCATGGAGTACCTGAGCAACCTTGCAGCAGACGAGCGGAATGCACTTGTCTTTGTCGGGTACCAGGCAGATGGTACACTCGGAAGGCGTATCCAGAAAGGGTGGCGTGAAGTGCCGCTTGGCCGGGGCAAAACCATTGTAATAAATCTCGAGATCGTCACGGTTGATGGGTTCTCGGGGCATTCAGACCGGCGACAACTGATGAATTATGTCGGGCAGGTCCAGCCAAGACCTGAAAAGATATTTACTATCCATGGGGATGAGAACAATACTATCGACCTCGCCAGCTCACTCTATAAACGCTATCACATCCAGACACATTCCCCGATGAACCTTGAAACTTACCGGATGATCTGATATTGGTCATATGAGAGCCCTGATTACCCTATACATCGGTATTTTTTCAGTAATGGCGCTCTCAAACGCCATCGTTCCGGACCTGACATCATATGCTTCCGGAACAGCGCTCCAGGGCCAGGTATACTCAGCGTATTTTCTTGGGGCATTTCTCCTGACACTTCCCGTGGGGATACTATCTGACCGCTGGGGGCAGATTTATTTTGTTAGAGCCGGTCTCCTGCTGACAATAGTATCTGGTGTTCTTCTCATCATGGATTCGTCCGTGTACATGACCGTGTTTGCCCGTCTGATCGAGGGTATCGGGGCAGGTCTCTTTATAGCCTCCGCAATGTCGTATGTTAATTCCCGTCCTGATCACAAACGCTCGAGCGGGCTATTCCTTGCCTTGTTAAATATCGGGCTTATTGCAGGCCTCATTGTGTCTGGTATGGCAATCAGGGCATCCGGTCATAGGTCTGCAGGGGTCTGGATTTTTTTACTGGTATCGATCATTCCATTGGTTATCAGTATTCTCGTACCATTTGATGGGAAGAAGGCAAAACTTCCGGTAACCAGGGAAGTTCCGGTACTTCAAAACCTTGCATATAATCTGAAAAAGTACTTCTGGATGTGGTTTTCTTCGATAGTCCTGATAGGCATCACTGGTGCTGTGACGGCACTGTACCCGCAGTTCAGTGGGAACAGCCCTGAGACGATTGGTCTTCAGATCGCTGCGATGAATGGGGCTACCGCAATTGCGATCCTCCTTGTGTCCCAGATGAAATTTACCCCCATCCCGACCATCCGCATTGCGGCAATTTTTTCTTCAGCCGCGGTAATGGCCAGCTACGTCACTTCCTGGGCATTTCTTGTCATCGGGGCATTTGTGGGTATCATTATGGTAGCCCAGCTGGCGTTCCTTGCAGATGCCGGACCTGAACAAGGGACTTTCATGGGCCTGTTTAATACATCGAGTTACCTCGGTATGACTATTATCCCATTTTTCGTCGCATTTATTGCAGAGTTAACGGGATTTTTAACAGCGTTCCTGATTACTGCATTTCTATGCCTGGTTGTTGCCGGAACAATCGGGTTCTGCATGCAATGCAAGGTTGAAAAAACGTGCAGGTTATCCTGAACAGGAACAATTGACTGCCCCGTAACCATAGACAACCTGGCTGGTTTCAGATTATTATTCTATAGGACGCTGATTATTCCCGGTTAAACAGAGTATGAAATAGAGAAATGATCCCTCGTTCAACCCGGTTCATCAAATAAAAATTGCCCGAGGTCAATGAAAGGAATCAAATTAATATGCAGCAATAATAATAAAACGGTTTACTTGGTGTGTAAGCGATTATTATCCCGCTGGATAACAGGATAAATACAGGCTAATCAGTAAAAAATCCGGTGTAAAAACTATGACAGGACAAAAAAAACCAGTTACATCACGGACTGTTGCGTTCATTGACATCGGTACCAACTCCGTCAGGTTATTTGTGGTAAAACTTAACCCTGATTGCTCGTATATTGTCCTGACGAGCCAGAAAGAAACCGTAAGACTTGGGGAAGGAGAGTTCGAAACAGGTCTGATTACCGGGGATGCCATGGACAGGGCTGTCATGGTCGCAGGGAAGTTTGTTGAACTTGCCCACTCATTTTCTGTCGAAGAGTTTATTGCGGTTGCAACTTCTGCCACCAGAGAGGCACAGAACAGGTATGAATTTCTTTCCAGGCTCCGGAAAGAATCACATCTCGATGTCCAGGTAATATCAGGCAGGGAGGAGGCCCGGTTGATTTTTATGGGTGTAACTGCTGCAATGCACCTGAAAAATGAACAGGTCATGGTTATTGATATCGGTGGCGGGAGTACCGAAGTCGCCATTGGAGGAAACGATGGATGTCATTACCTTTCAAGCATGCGGCTTGGTTCGATAAGGCTGACAAATATTTTTTTTCCTGGCGGGGTATCAGAACCCGTCACAGAGTCCCGTTATGAAGAGACCCGGAACTATATCCGGAAAGAGATTAAAGCAGTCATACGACAGTCAGGACATCACCCTGTTGACCTTGTTGTCGGAAGCTCCGGGACAATCATCAATCTTTGTGATATGGCTGCAAAGCTGTTTCACCCCAATGATCTGAAAAGGACCCGGCTTTCATACTCCGACCTTAAAAAGACTGTACCGGTTATTTGTTCGTCATCGCTTGCAGAACGCCGTAAAATACCAGGGATCAACCCTGAAAGGGCGGATATCATTATTGCAGGGATGGCTATCATTGATTCATTGATGGAAGAGCTGGACATCCGGGAACTTGAAGTGACACAGAGAGGGCTCCAGGACGGTCTTCTGTCCGACTATCTCGCGAAAATGGAGGGGTTCCCCCTTCTGGGCCATCTTTCTGTCCGGGAGAAAAGCGTGTTGCTGACGGGACGGGCATTTGGTATTAATGAATATCATGCACGGACCGTCTCAACGATCGCTCTCGGGCTGTTTGACAGTGGTCTGGCAGTCGGACTTCATTCACTTGGCCAAAATGAAAGGGAACTGCTGGAATATGCATCATTTCTCCATGATATAGGCTCCCTGATTTCGTTTAATAACCATCATTCGCATTCGTATTACATCATCAGGAATTGTGAACTCCTTGGATTTGACCCGGATGAAGTCCTGATAATGGCAAATATTGCCCGTTATCACCGGAAGAAACTACCAAAGAAAAAAGAACTCGAGATGCCCGAACTAGATGAACGCGGAGAAACGCTTGTCCGGATTCTTTCGACATTCCTCCGCCTTTCCGAGAGCCTCGACAGGCGTCATGCGGCCCTGATTGAACGGGTATATTTTACAGGCATTGAAAATAATATGGCACATCTGAAGATCGTGGCCCGCGAAGACTGCCAGTTTGAATCATGGGGCGTGGACAATGAGGCAAAAAACTTCGAGCGGACATTCGGCCTGAAACTTGACCATACCATAGTCCATAACACTGTCGATCCCGGCACAGGCACATTTTGATACAGAGAAATTTCCTGTCACCGGTCTTTAACTATATTTTTTCCGGCCAATATTGCCATCGCATTATGAAAATACTATCGCTGATATTTCCTTATCATTCCAACTCCTGTAATGTGTAACCTCACCTAAAATTTTTCCTAAATCCCCTGATATCTCTTCATCATAGCATTCTACGGAAAAATAGAGAATCTGGGAATAACGTGGCAGCCGGTAAAATGTAATGATGGGATATTACTACCCGGGTATGCGTATGAAGCACGGGACATTAATTCCTGGAATCCTAGAAAGGAGCAGACATTGGATCTTCAGGTATTTCGCGCACTAACCCTGTTATTATTTTTTCTAAACGCCCTTTCCAGCAGCACAAGCCCGTACAGGGCTGCTGCAATGAGTATAATGGTTGCCCCTGAGGGGACATCAAGGAAATAGGAGAGGAAGATTCCGCTGGTAGTTACCAGGATACCGACAACGACAGAGAGTACCATCATATTCCGGAGGCGCGAAGAGTATTCCCTGCTGATTGCAGCGGGTAAGGTGAGTAAGGCAATAACCAGTATAATTCCGACGATACGGATAAGCATCACCACCGTCAATGCAACAAGACTAAGGAGAAGAAGGTAGATGATTTCAACGGGAATATTGAGTACCATTGCATATTCTTCATCAAACGTGACAGCGAGAAAGACCTGGTAACAGGCAATCACTACTACGACAATCAACACCGCAAGGACTGTCATGACGAGAAGATCCCCTATCGGTACAAGCAGGATATTGCCGAACAGGAAACTGAACAGGTCGGGTGCATACCCTGGAGTCAGTGAAATGAACAAAATTCCAATTGCCATTCCGATTGCCCAAATCGCACCGATAAGTGTGTCAAGATGTTGTCTGGCATGGAGTGATATCATCCCCATGCCCAGGGCACTGGCGAGTGAAAAAACAATTGCTCCCAGGATTGGGTCAATACCTGCATAATAACCCAGGCCGATACCGCCGAATGCTGCATGCGAGATCCCGCCAGAAAGTGCGACCATCTTCTTGACTACGACATAGGTACCGATGATACCACAGGTAACACTTGCAAGCAGTCCGGCAATGAGTGCATTTTGGAAGAACTGGAAGGAAATAATGGAGATCATGGGTGTCTCTCCTCTTCGTGGGTCCGCAGTACCCGGTGGGGTACCCCGTGGGCTATCAGTTCAACAGGACACTGGTACGCAGAAGTCAGCATGTCATCGGTGATCTCCCCGCTGTCATGGGTATACAGGCGGCGGTTCAGGCAACCTACCTTCGTGGCATGGTCCGATACTACCCCAATGTCATGAGTTACCAGCACTACCGCCATTTTCTCTTTCAGTGAATTGAGAATATTGTAGAACTGCTGTTCGGTAGGTGCATCGACATAGACGGTAGGTTCATCGAGGAGAAGCGCACGGGGCTCGCTTACCAGTGCACGGGCGATAATTGCCCGCTGTCGTTCACCCCCGGACAGTGCAGAAATTTCTCTTCCAGAAAGGTCTGAGATCCCGAGGGTCTGTAACACTTCTTCAGTTATCACTTTGTCTTCCTTCGTATACCGGGTGAATATCCGGTTTTTATTGCCGAGGCGCCCGGAAATGACCATCTCATCAAGGGTAATGGGATAATGAAAATCAAACGTGTGGAATTGAGGGACGTACCCGAGCATCATCCTGTTTTCGGATGGTCTTCCTCCAAATACCTTAACTGTGCCTTTTTCAGGTTGGATTAATCCAAGCATGAGCTTGATCAGGGTTGTTTTTCCTCCCCCGTTCGGGCCGATAATTGCATAAAATTCTCTTTCATTAACAACAAGGCTTATGTCTTCCAGGACATTCTGCCCGGCAATTTCGGCATATACATGGTCAAGTACAATTGCTTCAGTCAATTAAGACCCTTCCTGGATAGTAATTTTGCGAGTTTCTGCAGTTCCCGTGGTGTATCCGGGGCAAGCGGGTCAGCGACGACTACGCTGCCATTGATTGAATCCGCAATCACTTCAGCTGCTTTGCGGCTATATTGCGGTTCGGTCACAATAATGGTGATGTTATTATCCTCTGCTTCGCGTATGAGGGATTCTATCTCTTTCGAGGTAGCTTCTTTCCCGGGTTGTCCGATTGTCACTTGCCTGAGTCCATAGTCACGGGCAAAATATCCCCAGGAGGCATGAGATGAAATAAATTGTTTTTGAGGTGCCTTTTCAATCATCGACCTGATTTCAGCATCCATTAACGTAATATTTGTAAGGAATGCATCCCGGTTCTGCTTGTAATAGGGTGCGTATGCCGGGTCAATGGTTGAAAGAGCTTTATTTATATGATCCACCATGAGGGGTATATTTTTCATTGAAACCCATACATGCGGGTCTGGGCCTTCACGAGATTCGCCGGTGGCTCCTGTTGCAGAGTCCTGGCGGTTTTCATGATGTTCCTCACCGGCCAGAAGGTCAATTCCCTGGGTTGTTTCAACTACTTTCATACGTGGGTTGATGCTTGATAATCTGGTTACCAGGTTGTCTTCGAACGGGAGAATCCCTTTTCCAAGCGTGAAATAAATATCGGCATCAGAAAACTCTACCATGTCCCTGGCTGAAGGTTCAAAGGTGTGAGGGTCTGCTCCAGGGGGAACAGCAACAAAAACTTCAACTCTTTCGCCACCCACTGCGTTAACATAACCCGCTTCAGGTAAGACCGTTACCAGTACTTTTATTTTCGCGGAGGTCTCCCCGGGAATTTCAGTCCTGGAACAGCCTGCCAAAAATACGCTGATCCCGATAAAGAAGATTATTAAAAATATAATTCCGGGAACTTTCACTGTAATACCTCGTTTTTTTAATACCTCAAGAATTTGGTACCTATCAAAGATCAAAAAACTACGATGATCCGGTTATTGCAGGGAGTTCATGCTCTTCATGATTCGTTTCATATCCATTGCAGCAACGGGGGTCGTGTGAAATCCTCCCGCATACCCCCATCATCGGGTGGCCCATAGAGCGGCACATTGAATCAATAACTACCTTCGAGACGGAATTCTCGAACCGGGCTGCCTCCTGGCATGCTTCTTCCGGGGTAAGGCCGTAATGGGTAAGCACCAGTCCCAGAATCCTGTGCCTTCTGACAAGAAATTCGGCATAATATGACCCCTTTTCTGTAAGTATCGTAGCCTTGTACGGCTCGTGGGAGATGAGGCCCATTGACCTGAGTTCCATCAGGGTTTTTGTTACGGTCGATGGGTCCACCCTGAAATGCACCGCAATTTCTGTTGTCTTGGAATGCTCCGGGTTCTCATATATGAACTTCATATACATTGCCTTTCTCGGTGAGATGAGAAGGTGGTCGATATCATTCATCAGGTTACTGAAAAGACCGGGGAAGATAAAAATATTTTGGAGTCTATCCAAAATTTTTAATTGTTGAAATGATATGCCAAATTATTGAACCGTTTTGAGAAGTAATGTAATAACACTCCTTGATGAAAACATACCGGGGGAAATGGTTGAATCGTATGTCACCAGGTTAAAGGAAAGAGACTGATATGGTAAATTTTTTCCTAAATCGAAAAAAAGTTTGCTGTTCCATTTGTATGAGGAAAATGGCAAAATGGCTTTATATTAGTGTATCTTTGTCATATCTTCCTGTACGCTTCTAATAAAAAATGCGTTGGTTCCAACCCGGATTATGTGTATACCGTGATTACGATTGATCAGGAGAGCACTTTTGATACGGTGACATCGCGGAGGATTACAGAAACCCCACGTTCCCCTGCTTCAAATACAACAGGGACGCATTTTGCGTAAAAATGCCATTTATACCCGTTAATGGTAATCTTTTCTTCATGAACCCGTTCATTGCCATTTTCACCCTCGTTGATCATCTGCCGGAAGACGGGGCTGATAGCTGCTCCAACAAGGGTATGGTCAAGATGATGAACAATAAGATCAGAACGCTGGACCAAAAAGACATCGAGCAGGCGGTCATTTACCTGTCGCACAAACATATCATGGTCAAGGACCATGATGAGGTCTGAGCTCAGGTTCAGGAGCTGGGTGATGGGTACCCTTTTCGAGCTGAAAAAAACTTTCGCCGGACCAAATGTCTTCATCTCGACCTGTCCTGATATGAGCATCCTGTTCAGGTACTTTGATGTCGCATTACGGTTAAGTGGCAGGAGCTTTGAAATTTCTTCTATTGTTAATCCCCTTGGATATTCGCGAAGGATATCAATAAATCGCGACATTTCACGTTCTTTTTCTTTTAGCATTACCTTACACCTGCCCTATCCTCTTAATTACTTCTTAATTG
>JBAXTR010000057.1:0-10246 GCA_037130095.1 Methanomicrobiales archaeon | reverse complement strand
ATCAGCCCGAAGAGGATGATCAGGGTTTCCTCAATGCTCATCGTTTCCCTCTAAACAGGACCTTGGCAAAGCGATCCACAAACCCCTCTTTAGATTCCTGTGGGGTTTCCTTGAATGGCATACCTGCCATATTTGCAGCGATCCTCTTCAAGGCAATGGAGGCTCCGGAATCCGGATATTTTATCACCACTGGTGTTTTAAAAGATGCGGCCTTCCTGATATTCGGGTCTTCGGGGATTGTCCCGATAACTTTTACGCCAAGAACTTTTTCCATTTTCTGGCTGACAAAATCAGTTTTCTCAACCCCAGCCCGGTTTAGGATGGCGCCCATCACGTGACCCCCACAACCTCGGTGAGGATTTTGGTTTTCAGGGCATCAACAATTGACGAAAGTTCGGGGTTTACGACGAGAATAACTTCATCTGCTATCGCCAGCGGGATTACGCCGTCCCGGCTTATTCCGGCTGGTGCATCGATCAGCAGGTAATCACAAAGGTTTACCAGTTCCTTCAGGGCGTCCTTCAGCTTTTCCGGGTCAGCCTGTTGGAATCCCTGGAGAGAAATCCCACTAGGTACGACTTTTAAACCGGCAGGGCCCTGGTATATAGCGTCTTTGATGTTCGCTTTCCCAGCAAGGACTTCATGAAGTGTGATCGGAACATCTTCAAGACCAAGGACAAGGCCCAGGTTTGCCATCCCGATGTCGGCATCCATGATAAATGTCTCTTTTCCTAATTGGGCAAGACATGTCCCGAGGTTCACGGTCACCGTGGTCTTTCCTGTTCCACCTTTTCCGGAAGCCAACGTGTAGACCCTGACCATTAAACACCTTCACAAGAGTTGCTTAATGTAAATTTATATGCTGGTAATTAAATCCTCTCCCTCTTTGGTACTTATATCCACCAGTTCATGATTTTTTCAGTATCGTTCGTGATACGTTCCAACAATGAGTCTGTTACCTGTAGTCCGTACCGTATGATTCCGACGATAGATGATCCCTTATGAGTGATAAAAAATAACCTGATATCCGGTACAGAAGGCACTTCCCCTGGTTTTAAGATATGGCCATAGTGGGCTGCATCATCCTGCCCGTTTTCACTTGTTGTTGCAATCATAAGACCGTCTGTTGTTGACAAGGTGATTGCATCGAGATGGTACTTCGATACGAGTGCATGGAGATTTTTTGTAATATCCCCAAGGTCCGTAAGTGGTATATCTACAGCGGGATGTTCTGTTACTGGTAGTTCCCTGCGGTTTATTTCCGGGATGTCAGGAAGCGGAGTGATAATATCCTTCGGGGCCTTGACATTCCAGATTCCGGGATGATCTTTTTTCCTGGTTGCTTGTTTAACCTGGTACATCTTCATGAACAGAAGGATAAGTAAAATTGCTGCTATTGCAATAATCAAGACAATTGCCGGTATAAATGATATATGTCCTGGTAAAATCGACTGCATGTGGTCCTCCTGGTAAACGCTTGTTTTAATGGAATTTATTCTTAGTCTTCCCTGTTATCTATCAGGTAATCAAGGTTCAGGTTCTCTATGGTGACCTTGCAGCTCTCCCGGATTTTCTTTGACATTTCATCAAGGTCCATATTATCCAAGGCCTCCAGGTCACGGTCGATATTGGTCCCACACTCTTCCTCCGGGTTTTCGGTTGCAGGTTTTTCGGGGACTTGTATGGGACCAGGGGTCCGTTCCGTCTCCACAGAATGCTTTTCAGCGGGTCCCCTTTCTGAAACCTGGTGTTGATATTGTTTTTTCTGGTGCCCCACAAGGGTATCCGGCACGGCATTCACCGGGATATCTTCCTTTCTTATGGTTGAATTGGGTATTCCTGTCCGTACCTGTCTCGTTGGTGATTTCCGGACAAAACTTGGGAGTGCTGCATGCGGGTTAAACTCTCTTGCCAGCTGGAGTTGAACGGTGTTTAGTGAGGTAAGGCCTGCATCGACTTTTGTATCCAGCAGTCTCTGCATCTTCTGCCAGGCAGGTTCACCTTCTGATTTGTCGTAATCTGCAAGGATGTAGATCCCGGAATTGAGTACAAGGGTACAGGTCTCTATCCCCCAGCTGATCGTGCAATAGCCCGTGAACCTGGTTTTTTCCATCTCATCAAGGAGCGAACGGAATAGGGTGCCTTTTTTAATGGAATGGAATGTACCCCTTGGGAGTTTCATGGATAAGAGATATAGATCGCCATATTAAATAGTCCTTTTTCACTGACGGTATTTGGAGGAGTTAATCACTGAAAAAGGATTATCCCGGTATCTGTATCCTTGCAGATTGATGATTAAATGACCTGAAAAGAATTATATTAGGAAACATATTTATCATCGTATACCAGAAGTTCAGTTTAAATAGGATAGTATTATCGGGGAGATTCGGAATGTTAAAGCAGATACTGGGTGAATTCCTTAAAGTTGAAGGTGTTTCCGCAGCGGTCGTAGTCGGAAGAGACGGGTTTGTGATAGAGAGTGCCATATCCGGGAAGATTGATATTGATGCATTAGGTGCAATGGCATCCACCGGCATGGGGACCTCGGAAGCCATGGGGAACGAGCTCGGTAAAGGGAATCTTGATCAGATGCTTGTGGAACTGGAAAAAGGGCCCATAATATTGTCACCTCTATCATCAGACGAACTAATAGCAATAGTAGCAGATTCGACTGCTAATGTGGGCAGGATCCGGTACGAGCTGAAGAAAAACAAAGAACGGCTGATAGCTGCTTTATAATAATATGAACCTGCCGGAAGGAACTCCCCTCGGTTATATCAACAATCCGCTTCATGAAAAGGATGTTCAACGGATAATCGGTCACGTGGGGCTGATAAAGATAACCGCTCAACAGGGTCTGGGGGCCATCCTGATAGACAAGGGTAAAATTGTTGCTGCGTCTTTTACCTCCGGGGATAAACTATATTCCGGTAACGGAGCGCTTGAAATTATTAATGCAACCTCACCGGAAAAGATGGAGCTCTGCAGCTATACACCCGACGAGTACCAGTCTGCAGTAGAGATCTGCAGTAAGGATAACTTCCTGCTTCAGGATGAAACCAATATACCCGCAATCCCGGACCTTCTCGACGAAAGTATTCTGAGAAAAGTACTGGTGCAGCCGGGAGTGATTGCCGTTTCCGCATTTTCCGAGGGTTTTTCAGTCCAGTCTCTTGGTCAGGCAGATTTTGATCAGGTTGCCGCGATGGCTGAGGACCTGCTCAGGGCGGGAATAAAAATTGCAAAGGATATGAAAATTGGTCTTATTGATCAGATTATCCTCGAAACAAATTCGGGAAAAATAATTATCGCACCGTATGGTGACCTGTATCTCTGTGTGTTTACAGGGCCGGATGCAAACATCGGCCTGATCCGGGTCGTCCTTAAGAGTATTCAGAGTGAGGTCTGGTAAATTGAATGCAGTACCGGATGTGTTCCCATCCTCTCCCCATGAAGGGGTAATTATTTGAGGGAATGGTTGCAAGATCCTTTTAATATTATAGCTCAGCGAATATCATCAATGCTACGCAACAATGAATGATGATGAACAGGAGGAACAGGGGTTCCTGAAAAAAATTCTTGCATCGAAGAAGGGTACTGGTAAGGAGGCACCCCCCTCAACGCCCGGCGAAGATTCGAAAGCAAACGATGAAAAAGACATCGATGCTCTCATGAAACGTATCGGTGTCCAGCCTGTCAATACACCCGGGGCAATGCCACCACCGCTGGCTCCACCTGATCAGGTGGTTGCGGCCCTGGAAATCCCTGTTGCCAAGAGGGTACCTGTTCAACCTGTTACTCCCCCATTACAACCCCCTCTATCCGAGTCACCCTCAATACAATCCTCGCCCATGACAAGGGCTGTGGAAGCTCCTCCCGTTACGGATCCCGGGAAGGACATGGGGACAACGCCTGCTGTAGTCAGGACAGCCACCAGGGAACCCCCTTTACAGGCCGTTAAAGGGGTTAAGACGATGTGGTCAGATGATATCAGCGATAATGATGAAAAAATCGTCAGCATTGACCAGATCAAGGGAATAAGCGGGTTGATCCTCCCAAAAGGTGTGAGTTTTGAGATAGACGAGGTGCAGCTGAAGAACCGCATCTCCCCATTTGTAATGGCAGACGGCAGCGTGCCTGATGAAATTGAAAAAATATGGGAAGCAGGCCTCCCATCAGGTGGTGTTTCCGGTATCCATATTGATCAGGATGGGGATGGCTCAGGAGCGGCAGAAAAAGGAGGATTTCTCGGTAAATTCAACCTGTTCAAACTGATCAGGCATGAGACCGAGGAATACAACCCGAAGATCCATGGGCCGCTTATCGATCTCGTCTTAAAGCCCAGGGCTGGTGTCGAGGAGCTGGAGTTTTACCCTGTCAATGAGCCATACGCCTATGTCAGGGTGGTATATGACAACTCCACGCATGAATATACGTACACTGTGCTGGAACCTGTCCTGTCACCGGCAGAAATGGACCTTTTTTCAGAATTAAAAGAACGGATCTTTGAAAGGCTCGACATCAATTCAAGGGATATCGTCCCCGAGTTTGCAAAAATCACCCTTAAAAAGGTGACAGATGACATTATCGCGGATTATGGGCTTTCGCTTACCCCTGTCCAGAGGGCAAAAATCCTTTATAACATGGAGAAAGAATTCCTGGGTCAGGGCCTGATTGACCCCATTATGCATGACAAATATATCGAGGATATTTCCTGTGACGGGGTCAATTCATCAATATTTGTCTATCATGCCAGATACGAATCAATGAAATCCAACCTGATGTTCACGAATGCAGAAGACCTCGACTCATTTGTTACTAAACTGGCCCAGAGGGCCGGGAAGTACATCTCTATCGCAGAACCCATGCTTGATGCGACAATGAGCGACGGATCCCGTATCCAGATGACGCTTGGTCAGGAAGTAACGGCACACGGGTCCACGTTCACGGTCCGTAAATTCAGGGAAGAACCCATCACCCCGACTGACCTTATTGAGTGGCATACCTTCTCCCCCCTTTCAATTGCCTTTCTCTGGCTCGCGGTAGAAACCGGAAAATCCCTGATCCTCGCGGGGGGGACCGCATCCGGAAAGACCACTGCATTGAACGCGATTGCGCTGTTTATCCCGCCTCTTGCGAAGATTGTTACCCTTGAAGACACGCGTGAACTGAAACTGCCGCACCCCAACTGGATCCCAAGCATTACCCGGGCATCGTTTGACTCTGAAGGGAAGGGAGAGATCGATATGTATGAACTCCTGAGGGCTGCACTGCGTCAGCGCCCGGAGTACATCCTTGTTGGCGAAGTGCGTGGGAAAGAAGCCCAGACCCTGTTCCAGGCGATGAGTACGGGTCACGTGACCTATTCGACAATTCACGCAGACTCGGTTGCAAGTGTTGTTCACAGGATTGAAAACCCGCCCCTTGATGTCCCGAGAAATATGCTGTCTGCCCTGGACCTTGTCTGTGTCCAGGTCCAGGCCAGGGTAGGTGGCCAGAGAATCCGGCGGAATAAGCAAATCATCGAGATACTTGATATTGATCCACGGACGAACGAACTTATTACGAACGAAGTGTTCAAATGGAGACAGGCAACAGATGAAATTACCTACTCCGGGAAATCCTTCATTTTAGAAGAGATCATGGAAGAGAGAGGATGGAACGAGGAGCGGATCAGGGAGGAGCTCAAGAGAAGACAGGAAGTCCTCGAATGGATGCGCATCAAGAAAATCAGGCATTTCAGGGATGTATCCAATATCCTCGTCTCCTACTTCAGGGATTCTGAAGCGGTGATTCAAAAGGTGAGGGCTGAACTGTATGAATAGTTATGAACGTTTCTGCTTCAACCTCCTCGGAAAGAGAGTAAAAGCCCGGCGCGGGAAATATTCGGAATTAAGAAAAGACCTGATGTCCGCCCGTATTCAGACTCCCTTTGAGGTATATCTCTCAACAGCGTTTGTAACATCAGTCCTTGTCGGCCTCCTTGCAGCAGTCGGGATCGGGACGGTCACATTCATTTTCCAGCTTACGAAACTGATCACCTACCGCGGGGCAGTCCCTGATGCAATCGTTCCAATTGCAAATTACAGCCTTCTACTTGGGACCGTTGCGGTGACAATCATCTCCCTTCTTGTTTTCGGAGGGCTGACCTATCTGATTTACAACCTGTATCCTTCCATGATCGCCGGCAACCGGCGCAGAAATATCGATGCTACCCTTCCTTATGCAATCAATTATATTACAGCGATGTCGACCGCTGGCATCCCTCCTGCCGAAATTTTCCGCCAGCTTGCAGACAGCACGATTTATGGTGAGAGTTCAGTTGAAGCCCGTTATATTGTGCGGGAAATTGACATGTTTGGAAAAGACCTCATCGACGCACTCAGAATTACTTCTGTTTCAACACCAAGCATGAGAATGAAGGAGTTTATCCAGGGTGCAATGGGGAGCATCTCGAGCGGGAGTAACCTGACGGTGTATTTCAGGACAAAAGCTGAGCAGTATTCGATAGAGAACCGCCAGACCCAGAAACTGTTCCTCGATACCCTGGGTCTTATTGCAGAGTCGTATGTCACTGCCATGGTCGCCGGACCACTTTTCCTGATTATTCTGCAGTCGATCATGTCGGTCATCGGGAACAACGCGAACCCTATCTTCCTGTATGTGATCATCTACATGATGATCCCGTTCGGCAGTATCATGTTTGTAATTATGATCAGTTCAATGACTCCGGAGGGTTAAAATGGGCTGGAAGGATAAAATCCCGGGATTTGGCAGAAAAAGTGGTACGTCGGAATACATACCAGGGAAACGAGTCGTTTATTCTGATGATGCTGAACGGGAAATCGAGGATAAACTTGCGTACGATCGATCTCACCGCGTAGGAATAGGCCGGTTCATCCGTCATCCCCTGAAAGTCCTTACTGAGCAACCGATTAATATCCTCATTGTTTGTCTTCCGGTATCACTCCTGTTCTTCCTCCTGGGGACCGCGACCATGATCAAGCAGTATGGGTTGTCGGTAATGTTTACAACAACAATTATTGACGATATCGCAGTTATTTCAATCCTTATTGCCATTGGTCCTTTGTCAATTCTCCATATCAAGGAATCAAAGCGGATTAAAAACCTCGAAGAAGCGCTTCCCAATTTCTTCCGCGACCTCGCAGGTATGAATGACAGTGGCATGACCCTCCCCAATGCGGTCCACCTTGTTTCTGCAGGGGAATACAGCACGTTAACGCCATACATTCGTAAAATGGACAGCGAAATGTCATGGAATGTGCCCTTCGTCCAGGCGATGTACCGTTTTGGGCAGCGGTTGCGCACCCCCCTTGCAGACAGGAGTGTTGACCTGATTGCGAAGGCCAGCCGGGCTGGCGGTGATGCCAGCGAGGTACTGCGTGCAGCGGCCAACGATACCTACGAATTTGTCAAGCTCAAAACTGAACGGAACAACAACATGATGATCTATGTCATTATCGTGCTGGTATCGTTCATGGTGTTCCTGTTTGTTATTTTTGTACTGGTCACGACATTTCTCACAACCATGGCGACAGCTGCCCAGGCAGGTGGACAGTCAGGCCCGCAGTTTATTAAAAACCTTAATCTTTTCTTTTACAAGAGGTTGTTTGCCCATGCAGCCATGATCCAGGGGATATTTTCCGGACTCGTGGCAGGGCAGATGGGTGAAGGCAGCGCAATTGCCGGCCTCAAGTATTCTGCGATAATGTTGCTGATCGCATGGATTGCGTTCCGTTTCATGGTGTAATTCAGAACATTATCCTGCTTAGTATATGCCCATACACGGATTTTTTGTTAACGTTAAAAAGGAAGATCCGATTAAAGAAAATCCCGGGTCTGTTCGTCTTCCCAGACGGTCAGATGATTCCCATATCAGAAAGCCGTTTCGGGAGGTATTCCTTTGTTACGAAATCAAGCCCACGGGCTGCAAACGCCTGCTGTTCAGATTTCAGTCCCATCTTCAACTGCAAATTTATCTGCTCCTTCCAGTAGTCTGTTGCAAATCGCGGGTCTGTAAGTTCACTGTTAAGGGCCGCAACATCACGCTCGTTGAGGTGGTCTGAAGGGAGGTTGTAGTCCCTGATATCACTTGGCTGCACACCTATGAACTTGGCCTGCGGTGTGGCAAGGATTTCTGACATGTGGGCGCTCTTAATTGACCCATATGCAACACTTGCATAAATCCGGTATGACCAGGGGTCGCCATCGGTAAAGACAACCACCGGGAGCTTAAACTGATCATTGATCTTGTTCAGGACCCGGCGGGTTGACCGTGCCGGCTGACCCTTGAGGTGTACAAGGATTGCCTTGTAGTCCTCATCAAACCCGTTTTCGATAAGCCTCGCATACATACCGCCGGTCTCAATGGCAATGACGAATTTGGCATCGTGGTCCATGAAATCGATGGTATCAACATTCGTGGGTATCTGGTACCCCGCCTCTCCGACGTCATCCCTGCAATGGATCTTCCGCTCCCCTCTCCTTGTTACTTCTTTTAATTCAATCGGGCCGAAAACTGTTGCCCCGTCTTCTTCCGGCCGTAAATGAAAGGCCTCCCGTTGCATATCGGTAAGTATCTCAAGGTCTTCAATCAGGAAATTGCTCTCATCCTGTGCACCGAATTTTGCTTTTTTCCAGCCCTCAGAGATATAATACAGCTCTCTTAATGTCGATGAACGGTTTTCACCGATCTGTTTTTTCAAGAACCAGATAACCCATGCCATCTTGAGAATGTGCATTGCACTTTTCGCAGAACCTGCAGAGCGGGTACTCTCTTTTTCACCATATTTCCAGACCTCGCTCTCGTCGTCGTACTCAATATTGTGCTTAGTCCTGGTGGGCAGGTTGATGGAGGGTATCACCCCGCTCTTTATCTGGTCATACCAGTTTTGCGCAATTTTCTGCAGGCTTTCTATGGCCCGTTTATTGAGGTCTGCTTTAGACATTGAGGTCCACCACCACGAGTTTCCCGTCTTCTATTCCCCGTATGTCGAGGCTGCCGCCACCCCTGCCCTTCCAGGCAACCTTCCAGCTTGCACCGGGTGTCATCGGTACCTGCCAGACCTTGGTGAATTCGTTATCGAGGGCGGTTACAAAATCTGCCTTTGGTTTGGCATCATCGGCATTATCAGGTGATGTTTCATATATCGATACCGTGCCGTTGAAATCAGTGTAATTATTCAGTTCGATCGTAACGATATCCCCTGAAAGCCGCCTCTTTACGACCATCTTTTTCATGATACGCCCTTCAATGGGGCTTATATCAGGGACAGGGAGTTCAACAATCTCGCTTACTTTCTCTGCAATCTCCGGAATAATGGCACATACCGCCCTGGCCCGGTCTTCTGCAAGCCTGTTCCTGTCCCTTCTTGAAAGGAACTGCTTTAGGTCGCGTCCGAGCTCCTGGAGGGCAAGGGTGATCTCTTTTTCGATTTCCGGGATCGATGCAACCGCATCTTTGCTTTCACTTGTGAACGGTACATTTGTAGAGGCCACATGGACGAGAATCAGTAACGGGCCTATCGGGAGGCCCTGCTGGGAAACGGAGTAACTTTTCCAGTTTATTTCGGTGATGCAGCCGGTGATTGCGCAGGCACCCTGCTGGTACATCAGTGGTACCCGGTTTGCAAACCTGAGGATCTGGGCGTTACCTTCAGGTGGGAGCTTCCCTCCGTATCCAAGTGCCGCTTCAACCATGAACGGATGTCCTGAAAATACGGAACTCTGCCGTGTCCTGGCTTTCACAAAGTCCATCGGGAACTCTTTACGCAGTCCCCTGATGATAAGTTCCTCGCCGATTGGTGAGAGACAGAGTGATGCGGGCGGGGCTGGTACATTTACCTGCTGCATCGCGGCAATTAACTGCCGCTGTTCATCTTTAGTCAGCTTTTTTGCGGATTTTTCAGGGGATATTCCTGCAATCTGGCACATTTCAAGGGCGGTTTTCTTTCCGACACGGGAAAAACCCGATACCAGGAATAATTCTACCGGGTCATCACTTGATGCCAGCATCCGCTGGAGCTGTCCGATCTCGATGCCATGCGGGTGAGGCTGGATCGCCTTCGGGCAGACAATGATTTCCGAGCTTACCCGCTCGAATGTTTCCGTTTCATCATCAAGGTCGACACGGAGCCGGGCATGGGGATTCACCACGGCCGTATAGCGCAGGTATTCGAGGAGTCTTTTTTTGGCAGCAAGGCTGCTTTTAAACTCAATCTGTACC